>CP123444.1:0-300000 GCA_029866965.1 Flavobacteriaceae bacterium YJPT1-3
ATGTCTCCGGTATAGCGAATCCCCCCATCAGCAATGACGGGAACTCCACTACCCTTAATGGCCGCTGCCACTTCGAGCACTGCAGAGAATTGTGGAAAGCCCACTCCGGCGACCACCCGGGTGGTACAGATAGAACCCGGACCGATACCCACTTTGACGGCATCAGCCCCCGCCTCTACCAAGTATTTAGCTGCTTCTCCGGTAGCGATATTACCTACCACCACTTCCAGGTCTGGAAATCGCTTTTTGACTTCTTTCAGCACATTGACCACCCCTTTGGTGTGCCCGTGGGCGGTATCGATCACCACGGCATCCACTCCGGCGTTGACCAGCGCTTCTGCTCGTTCTACGGCATCACCGGTGACTCCCAGGGCTGCAGCTACGCGTAAACGACCAAAGGTATCCTTATTGGCGATGGGCTTTTGAGTCAACTTGGTGATGTCTCTAAAGGTGATGAGGCCTACCAGTTTATTGTCATCAGTAACCACCGGTAATTTTTCAATTTTATTCTGTTGTAGAATCCCTTCGGCATCGGCCAGGGAAGTTCCCTCAGCTACAGTCACCAGATTCTTGGAGGTCATGACCTCCACAATGGGTCGGTCGTTATTCTTTTCAAAGCGCAAATCGCGATTGGTCACGATACCGATCAATTTGCCTTGATCATCTATAATAGGAATCCCCCCAATACTGTGTTCTGCCATATTGCGTTTGGCGTCGATCACCTTGGCATCCAGTTTAAGGGTCACCGGATCAATGATCATCCCACTCTCCGCACGTTTGACCCGGCGGACTTTTAACGCCTGCTCTTCAATGGTCATGTTTTTATGCAACACGCCGATACCACCTTCACGAGCCATGGCAATGGCCATACGGCTTTCAGTCACCGTATCCATAGCGGCGGATACCACAGGAATATTGATGGTGATGTTTCGAGTGAACTTGGATTGGATGTTGACCTCTCGGGGAAGGACTTCAGAAAAGGCGGGGACCAGCAGAACATCGTCGTACGTAAGACCTTCTCCCAGTATTTTGGATTCGTGTGCGATCATAGCAATTAATTCAGTAGTTAACGCAGGCTCAAGACGGTAGCACCGGTGTCGCTTCGCTCTCCCTTGGATGGTGAAGCTCCTGTGCTCGCTTTCGCGAAAGCGTATTAACGAGACCTAGCGGTATCAATTAATTGCGTGCAAAGGTACGATTTAAAAGGGAATTAATGGATCAAGGATTTAATTAGTTGAGGGGTAGAATTGTTGATTCGTTGATTCGTTGAGTTGTTGAAGGGATTAAGGGATTAAGGGGTTAAGGGGTTAAGGGGTTAATGAGTTAATGAGTTAATGAGTTAAGGGATAAATGAATTAAGGCTGAATGAAGTGGGTCGGAAAAGCGAATGCGCCGAGCTATTGAGGTCTTCACTTATCCCTACTCCCTAATTTATATTGCTTCTAAGGGTTGGCTGTTGTAGTTTAATCCTCCAATACACGATTTATGGCTATACGACTCGCACATAACTGCACCAATTGTCAACAATTAAAGGCGAATCACAGTTGCAGTATACACGAAGTACAGGTGGAAGGACAGTACACCTGTGATCAATTTGAAATGAAAATCGCATTGAAAGATTTAAGGCACTGCGGCAGCTGTTCACGATATCACACCACTCATTGTGCGCATCCTGAAAAGGCCACTGCAGGAATGCTCTGCGCATCCTGGGCGCCTCAGGCCACCGCCTGATTACAATTTGTACTGCAAAGTGGTGTAGAACGTTAAGGGTTCTGCCGGAATGATCCCGGGGCCCGGATAACCAGTGGCCCGACGGGTAAAATAGGTATTGTCTAACGCATTGTTCAATCCCGTTTCGAGTTTCCAGTTCTTGTAGCGGTAGGCCAGCGAAATATCCATCACGCCATAGGCCGGGATGGAGCCCTCGATACCGCGTTGGTTATCCCCGCGATCCTGAGGGGCGTTGCTGGCATCAGTAAATTGTTCAGAAAGGTAGGTGTACTGAATGCTTCCGGTCAGGTTTTTAAAGCCAAATTGCAGGCCGGTCTTTAGATTGACGGCAGGGATGAATTCAACTTCATTCCCTTCAACTCCGGCTGCTTCAGAGCGGGTATATTCAGACTGGGTCAGGGCCAGATTGGTAAAGACATTAAGACGAAGCTGTTCCGCTTGCGCGAAAAAAGTCTCCTGCGCATTCCAGTCGGCGAAAAGTTCCAAACCATAAATAAAGGCATCCCCAATATTGCCGCGGCGGCGTTTGATACTGCCATCGGTATCTTCAAACAAGACCTCTCCCAAGCGTTGGTTATAGCGCAGAGCAAAAGCACCCAAATCATAAGAAAGCAACTTCTTAAAACGACCTCTTACCCCCAGGTCTGCCGTATAGCCCTCCTCATCGGTAATGTTCTCATCGATCACGAAGGACGGATTGACCACGCGAATGTCATTAAAGGTCACCGAACGGTAATTCTGACTGATGTTCCCGTAGAGCTCCATAGACGGCTGCAATTCATAGCTTAAGCCTGTTCCCAACAACAAAAAGCTGCGGTCAAACACTTTGTTTTCCGGGATGGTCTCATTAACCAGTGGATTCCCGGCCAGATCGAGTACAATGTTGCGAAAACTTCCTTCACTTTCTGTCCTGATGTATTCCAAACGAAAACCCGGCGTGATGGAAAGACGCTCGCTTAGATTGAAGATATTCTCTCCAAAGAACGCCCAGTTCTGGTTGGGAAAATCAAAATCCGATTGGCGCTCGTAGTTGGGGAATTCTGCTGTCGCGAAAGTAAAATCAGGATCAGAGGCTGCGGAGCCCGGTCCCTGTCGCTGACTATTACTGGCATCGTAATACTTGCTTCCCAGGAGCAACACCGATTCTCTACTGCCCAATTGGTAGTTGGTCAAAAAGCGGGCTTCTGCACCCCAGTTTTGAAAGTTATCGACCAGGAGTTCGCGAGGCTCTTCCAGGTCATCCGGTTGGGAGACCCGGTTGGTCCTAAAGCCCAGGGCGCTTCGGGTGGCATCCAGCCCAAACACATTGAGGCTGGCGCGTGTTTTGGGGGAGAATTTATGATCCAGGCGGAGGTTGTACACCTTCCAATCGACATCAAACCAGTTACGGTCCCGGTTACTGAAGGTCGCATCTTCATAGAATTGCGCATCGGTGAGTCCGCCGGGTTGCTTGGCCAGGTAATTAAACAAGGTCAGTTCACCGGTGACCTTGGTCTGGTCTGAGATCTGATAGCCCAATTGTGCGTAGTAATTGCGACTGTTGAACTGAGAGTTGGGTCGCCAGCCGTCTCCTTCTTTGTAATTGAAGTAAGTGTAATAGCTGAATTTACCCACCGTACCGCTCAGCGAGTTGAACGAGGTGAACAGACCGTAGGATCCCAGAGTCTGCCGACTTGTTAGCGCTATTTTTTTATTGACTTCCGGTTGCTTGAGCTTGAAATTGATGAGGCCACCGAATTGGGTACCGTACTGCAGGGAAGCGGCCCCGCGAATGACCTGAATTTCGCGTAAAGCTTCTGCCGGAGGGGTATAGTAGCTTTCCGGATAGCCTAACACATCAGCACTGATGTCGTAATTGTTCTGGCGGATATTGAAGTTAGCCGAACGGTTGGGGTCCAGACCACGCCCGCCGATGTTCAGTTGGAGTCCGGCATCGCCATTTTCATAAATGTTGAGGCCCGCCACCTGGCTGTAGACCTGTCTGGGGGCATTGGTGGCCAGGTTGGCGGTGATGTTATCGATGATGACCACTTCGCTTTTTTTACCGGCATTGATGGTCGTGCCCTCCACTTTTTTGAGGGTCCGCAGCGCGAATATTTCCGCACGGCGTTGGGTAAGGATGACTTCAGAGAGCTGCTCCCCCAGCGGCTGCAGGCTAAAGTTTTGTTGGGTAGGCCCAGAAACGATCACGGTTTCTTTTACCAATTCATATTCCATGGCGAAGACGACCACTTCGTAGGTACCCGCCGGAATGTCCTCAAAGCGGTAGGCGCCCTGTTCATCAGTTACCGATACCCGTTCGAGTTGGCGTACATAGACTTCCACTTCCGACAGCGGATTGTTATTTTGATTGAGTACACGACCGCTAAGGCTACCCTGAGCGAACACACAGAGGCTACTGAACAGGGCGATTAATACACTAAATGCCTTTAATTTCATCATCGAAGGGTAAAATCCATTTTTTAGGTTTGAACGATTCTTTTTCCTGCGCCAGATCGACCGTGGGGTCAACGAGCGGCTTTCCCAGTCGGCCATTGAGGCTCACGTAAGACTCTACAAATATTTTCACATCCTGATGGCCCTGGCTTTCAAAGTGATCTCTTAAAAAATGCGCATACTGCAGGATAAAATCCGGCTGAAAGCTCATTTGTTTCTCCTGCATGGGCGTCAGGAAGTCTGTATTATCCACATAAAACCAGCGGCCTGTTTGTCCATCCTCCACTTTAAATTGCGCATATCCGCTCTTCTCCATAAGCATGACCCGCCAGGAAAAGCGAAAGCCTTCTTCGGTCCAGAAAAGCTCCCCCGGGTAGGCTAAATACCGCCAGGGCATGAGCAACTGGATCAGGAGCGCGAAGGTAATCACTCCCAGCGAGGCTTTGGCCTTCCAGGACGAATTTTCAGGCCATATGCGATTGTTGACCAACTGCGCCCGGGGGTAGCGGATAAGTTTGGACATCCACTGGATGACTTTTTTGTGCCAGCTGGGATCAAAGAAGATGAGTGCACTGACGATCATGATGTAGGGGAACATACCGATGGGGAACAATACCCGGGTCAGCACATGAAAAATGACTACGAAAAGGAAGGCTACTTTTCGCGTAGGCCGGTACCAGAGCAAAAAAGGAATACTCAGATCATAGAGGGCTCCACCCCAGCTGAAGGCGTAATGCACCCAGGTCTCCCCCATCAGTGAACCCAGAAAAGGAATATCAAATTTAGACGGAAGCCAGATTTTAAGCGGCATGGCGTCCAGCATCCAGTCGCTGTTGAGTTTGGCCAGACCTGCGTACAAATAAACGATGGTCAGCAAGACCTTGATGCTGTCTACGGCCCACCGCGGAACGAACTGCTTATCCCTTCCGCGCCAAGCGTCAAAAGAAAAATGGGCATGAGCGGGCAGGAATATGAGGATAAAACTGAGTACCGAAACGAAGTAGTAGTGATTCAGGTAGGTGGTCTTATCCATAAGCTCGATGTAGGTAAAGCTCAGGAAGAAGGTGAGGATGGCCAGGCGGTACTTGAGCCCCAGGGTCACGAGGATCGCGCTTAGGCCGCAAAGGGCAAAAAGGGCGTAGGTGTATACCCCCAGCGGCTTGACCCACTCAAAACCGTAGTAGGAAAAATGAAATTCCGGTTCCAGGTAGAGTTTCTCGATCCAACCCTTACTCCAGAAGCGAACGATACTGGCCAGCATCATCAAACCGAAAAAAATACGAAAGACCGCTAAAGGAGCGGCCTCGTATTTTTGGCTAATGTACTTGGTCAGTGGATCATGCATGTCTTAGTCGCCGTCTGCGTCTGTAAAATCAATACGAATACTCATCGCACTCACCATATCCACTTTGAATAAAGGGACCAGGCGTTGCACCTCATCGTAGGCATTGAGCATTTGCGTGGGTGGATTATTTTCCAGTTCTGTTTGAAACTGACCCAAAGCGGAAACGGCCGAACGCGCCAGGTCAAATTGATCATTGATCATGGCATTGAGGTCGGCGCCGTCTTTGACCACGTTCAACTCATCCAAATAGGTATTCAGGCTTTCGCCGGAGGTGGTCCCGTTGTAAGCGACCCCATTGAAGAAATCTTGAGAAGCTTGTAGTCCGATCAGGAACAATTCTTTGGAGATCTCTCCATTGAAACGGGCTTCGAGATTTTCAGGCAGGGCGTTCCCGGAGAATACGCCCAGGGGAATCCCCATTTTACCCGCACGCAGGTGCTTTTCAAAATAGAAGATAAAGTCGTTCACCATACGATCCGTAGAGGCGGTGGCTGAAGAACCGTCATTATTGACAAAAGTGTCCCGATATGAAGACGTCCAGGCAGCATACACCTCAGCCGTACGCTCTTGAAGATCAGTAATGATCGCGTCCAGATAATTGGAATAGGCTGATGTACTTAAATCGGCTACCAATTGGGGGTCCGGTTTGCCGTAGAGCAAATAATCTAAGGCGGGAAAACCTTTGGCTACCCGATTGGAAGAAAGGTCAAAATCATAAGAGCCTGATTCGATATTGCTTTCGATCAGCGTCACATCCGTGGGATAGATATTGGTGTTTAACCTTAGATTGACCGTTTCTGCCGGACCGATCTCAAAAATGGAAACCCGTTGCCAGCTGCGGTAGGCCTCTACCCAGGCCGCTCTGAACTCGTCCAAAGAGCCTTCGTTGGGATTGGCTTCAAAACTTGCTTTCGCGGAAGCGAGCACTTCCAATTGCTGACTGTAATCAGCATAGGCGGGAATAATGATATTGTCTGCCCAGTTGGTCAACATGGCCGAGCGGTCAAAACTCAATTCTTCGCCGGGACCCGGATTAGGCCCTCCATCCGGTTCAGGCGTATCATCGCCTGAGCTACAGGCCATAACGAAGATGAGCACCATCAATCCTATACATTTCTTAATCATAGTCTTTTCTTTTAAGCAGCTTGAACGGCTGCGATTATTCTCTTTTTTCTAGTTGGCTGCTTCTTCCAGATTTAGGTTAAAACGAGCCGCGATGCTGGCTGAGATCGTATCGAGGGTGGCATCTTCCACATCCCAGAAACCATTGCCTTCCATAAGTTGGCCAAGAAAAGCATCGACTTCAGCCTTGGTGAAGTAGGGCGCATCAGTGGCGGTGTCGCGGGTGAATTGCAGGCTGTAGATGAACCCGTAGCCTTCAGACAGATCGTGAAAGGCAGAACCCGTTTCTCCTCCGGCAAAGGCTACTTTGGCCTGCTGCAGGTAGTAAACGGCACGAATCCCGATGATCTTGGAGATCAGGTCCCGAATGACATCGGCTTGTTGATCCCTCAATTCATAATCTCCGGCTACGATGGCCGCCCGACCTAAAGCAAAGGCGTTAAAAATATCCTGAGCGATTCCGGCATAGTCTTCATCGCCTTCCACCCGACCGATGTATTTATTCAAATAACTGTCGTCCTGACCGATGGTCAGCATGGGGTTGGCCGCATCAGGAGCGGTACCGTAGACATAGCCATAGGCTTCATCCCATTTGTGCTCCATCACGGTGTAGTTCTCTCCGGCTGCGGTGATGCCGTTATCATTCTCTTCGCGGTTCATGCCTTCGTCTAACACCGCCACACTGAGGTAGTTATTGAGCGCCTGATCAGTCATTAAAGCACCGATCAAGGATTTTACAAAAGCCTGATTGTATTCTAAGCCTTTCGCATTCACGTAGCGGGTACTGGACCCATCATCAATCTGCCCGGGGTTACCGGCAGAGGCCGACGTCATTTGAGCAGGAAATACCTCCTCTACCTGAAGGGTCAGGAAGCTTTCCAGATCAGCTTTGATGGCCGCAGAAAGGGCGGAGTTTGCCGTAAAATAATCGGCAGAAGCTGCGGTCTTACTTTTAATGCTTTTGCCGGAGGTATTGAGCGCTTCCTCATCGAAAGGATCATTCTCATTGGCAAATTTATTGGTCAGACTGACGGCAGTAGCCTGATCAAAATCGAGCAGGGAGCTGTTGATGTCCTCTGCCATCAGGATACGGGTGGTTTGCCCGCTGAAACTGACCGTGCTGGCTCCGTTGCGTTCAAAAGAATAGCTGGCCGGAGTTTCGATAGAAGTTGTTGGGGTGGTTGCATCGTCATCGCTACTACAGCCTACGATGGATAATGCGATTCCAGAGATTAAAGCGAATTTACTAAGGTTCATTTTTATTTAGATTTAATATAAATAGACTGTTTGTTCGCCAGCAAAAATAAAACAGGATTGGAGTCTGACCAAGCTTATTTAGATTAAATTTAAATAAGAATAATTGATAGTAGTCGGCGCCGCGGTAAGCAATATCGATACCCATGTATACATTAGGGTTTCTGAATGCTAGTGGTATTGCGTGAAGATCTTGGTGGCTTCGTTATAGGCACTTTCGAAGGCCATGGTATTGATACCGCTGTGTTCTTTCGCGCCAGCAAAATAGGAAACCAACTTTTCCGTAGGCATGTTGCCCGTGAGTTCATCCTTAGCCATAGGGCAGCCTCCGAAACCTTGAATGGCTCCGTCAAAACGGCGGCAACCGGAAGTGTAGGCTGCGTGCACCTTTTCGTGCCAGGTGGTGGGCGTGGTGTGCAAGTGGGCTCCAAATTCAATGTGGGGATAGCGCGGGATGAGTTCGTCAAAGAGGTAAGCGATCGTCTGCGCATCAGCCACCCCCACCGTATCAGAAAGGGAGAGGATCTTCACCCCCATAGCGCTGAGCCGTTCGGTCCACTGCCCTACCACATCCACATTCCAGGGATCGCCGTAGGGATTACCAAAGCCCATGGAAATGTAGGTGACCACTTCTTTGTCGTGTTGATGGGCCAGTTCGAGAATTTCCTGCAGGAGGGTTACCGATTCGTCGATGGTCTTGTGGGTATTCCGCATTTGGAAATTCTCAGAGATGCTGAAGGGATAGCCCAGATAATGGATTGGCTGATGTTGAACCGCGTCCTGAGCCCCGCGAAGGTTGGCCACGATGGCCAGGAGTTTAGAGCGGGTTTTCGAGAGATCGAGCCCCTCCAGTACCTGTGCCGTATCCTGCATTTGCGGAATGGCCTTAGGGGAGACGAAGCTTCCAAAATCGAGGGTGTCAAAACCACAACGCAGTAGGGCCTGAAGGTATTGGATCTTTTGGGGCGTGGGAATAAAGTCTTTGATGCCTTGCATGGCATCGCGGGGACATTCGATGAGTTTTACGGAAGGTTGCACGCTACGAAAGTACGTTTAATTACGCTTTCGCGAAAGCGAAGCGAAACCTACCCACAGGCAGGCAGCTTCACGACCAACGGGAGAGCGAAGCGGTAAAGTGGAGGTTGGGCCTACTCCACATTTATAAATTGGGGCACGCCCGTTTATAAACAGTCGGCGTCTTTTACCCGCTCGCCCCTGTCAGCTACCTACTTCTTGCTACTTTGGATGCAAATCTACCACGATGACCATCGTCCATATTGAAAGCTGCCATCTGGCCGGAACGCCCGTGTACGCCTTTAGCTCTGCCCGTCATGAGGGCATCGATCTGTGGTTGCTGAAAATCGCACCCGTACGCTGGAGCATTGGCTTGCAGCAGTATTATATTGAGCAATCAGCGATCACTTTTGAGGAACTACGTAACCATCTGGAAGCCTTACCGGCTCAGGTGGTTTATACCCGGGTGCGCACCAAAACAGGGGCGATGCCTCCTCCCTACCCTCCTGAACCTCCAAGTCTCCCGCCTCACCCCCCGTATCAAGAGTGCCTGAAGGATTACACGGACTATCTGGGCGGTTTACGCATGAGTCCCAGCACCATCAAGGTGTATCACGGCTTTTTGAGCAGTTTTTTGGACTGGCTGAAGGACGTGCCCCTGGATCAAATTGACGACACCCACGTACGGAAGTTTATTGAAGCGTATCTGGTGCCCCGGGGGTATTCGGTAAGCACCCATCGGCAATTTATCAGCGCGATCAAGCATTTTGCCTTCTTCTATCCGGATTGCCTGGTGGATCCGGGGAATTTACAACGGCCTAAGGCTTCTAAATATTTACCCACGGTTTTGAGTGAGCAAGAGGTGATCCGCCTGTTGCAGGTAACCCGCAACCTCAAGCACCGTATGGCGATCGCGATGCTTTATTCGGCCGGACTGCGCATCAGTGAATTGCTGCAAATGGAATTGAGCAATCTGGACCTGGACCGGCGTCAGGTCATTATTAAACAGGCCAAAGGGCGTAAGGATCGGGTGGTCGTGCTGGCCGCTTCGGTGCTTCCTTTGCTTAAAAATTACTTGCGAAGCTACCAGCCCCGGCATTATTTAATCGAAAATCCCAACGGGGGTCCGTATAACGACGGAAGTGTGCGTCAGTTCTTAAAACAGCAGGTCAAGCGCGCCGGAATCACTAAAAAGGTAACGCCGCATACCTTGCGGCATTCATATGCCACGCATTTGATCGAGCAAGGCGTGGGCTTACGGCATGTTCAGGAGTTATTGGGGCATGCCAAACCGGAAACGACGATGATCTATACGCATATCGCACGTAAGGATCTTTTGGCCATCAAGAGCCCTTTGGATCGTGCGGTGGAGGCCTATATAGAAACGGATAAAAAGCAATCAAACCCACGGTTACCTCCCTCGGGTAACCGATAATCGTTTATATTTAGGCGGATATAACAAGTTACATACAATTGCTAAACCATGTGGAAGCATTTACAATCAGTAATAGGTCAACATCGCTTTAGTTTTGTGGCGCAGCGTTGCGGAGAATGATTCATAATTGACCATGATTTAAGATCGCTCTACTCCTCTGCTCTACTTTCTCTAGATAAATGTTTGCGGAGCAAGGGCAACTGTACGTAACAACACATAACGCTCATCTCTTGATCCAGTGTTCTCAAGGAACATTTGATTATATTTAACCAATCGTCTTCCTCTCCCCTAGCGGTCCGTCGGAGACGAGACGAGGCGTTATATGAGACCGTTGTGGCACATTAAAGCCCCCCTGAAGAATGAAGTTTGCAGTGATTCTTATTCCCTTACTCTTCTTTTCCTGTGGAAATGAAAAATCGAAGTCTGAGAAAAACATAAAAGATTTTAGCAAAGCCCAGGGATTGATAACACAAATTGATACTGATTTCAATTACTCAAAGAAATTCATCAGAACATATCGATACGTCTACGGAGTCAACTCTAATGAAATTTTCATCGGGATTGAACGAAATTCAAACCTTGTTTTAAATCAAAATGATCCAATTATTGTATTAGTGAATAAAGCCAACCTATCTCAAAGTTTTATTTCTCAGCGCGGAACTGTCGATAAAATAATATTGAAAGAATTAAAAGAAAAAGCCAAGATTGTGGACTAACAATAACGTGCCACAACAACACATAACGCTCATCTCTTGATTTAGTGGTCTCAAGAAACATTTGATTATATTTAACCAACCGTCTTCCTCTCCCCTAGCGGTCCGTCGGAGACGAGACGAGGCGTTATATGAGACCGTTGTAAAACATTTGACAAAAATGAGAATAGAATACAAAAAAAGACATATGAATATCAATCTGATTTTTGGATTGATTTGGCTCGTTTGGTTTTTTATCGAAATTCTAACTACAGATGAACCAAACTGGACAGATTATGGTTGGATCGTAATTTCTTCGATGTATTTAATTGGATACTTTTATCAACGCCAAAATAAATATCTCACCATTGAAAATGGAATCATAAAAATTAATAGTCCATTTGGTAAAGAAATAAATCTTACTGAAATAAAACGGATTAAAAAGTTTGCAGGAGATTATGTCTTAAAAACTAAAAAAAAGAATTGACTATCAACACACAAATAATTGACCCTAACTCGCTCGCTAAATTAAATGCGGAATTGAAAAAACTAAATGTTGAATGGATTTAAAAACGTTTTACAACAACCCATAACCGCAATTCTTAGACTTATTAAAATCGACAAAATAAAATCACTTAACTTCTACCTCAATTTATTCACCACCCGAAAGAACTGCGGTTATAGGAAACCGTTGTGGCACATTAAAGCCCCCCTGAAGAATGAAGTTTGCAGTGATTCTTATTCCCTTACTCTTCTTTTCCTGTGGAAATGAAAAATCGAAGTCTGAGAAAAACATAAAAGATTTTAGCAAAGCCCAGGGATTGATAACACAAATTGATACTGATTTCAATTACTCAAAGAAATTCATCAGAACATATCGATACGTCTACGGAGTCAACTCTAATGAAATTTTCATCGGGATTGAACGAAATTCAAACCTTGTTTTAAATCAAAATGATCCAATTATTGTATTAGTGAATAAAGCCAACCTATCTCAAAGTTTTATTTCTCAGCGCGGAACTGTCGATAAAATAATATTGAAAGAATTAAAAGAAAAAGCCAAGATTGTGGACTAACAATAACGTGCCACAACAACACATAACGCTCATCTCTTGATTTAGTGGTCTCAAGAAACATTTGATTATATTTAACCAACCGTCTTCCTCTCCCCTAGCGGTCCGTCGGAGACGAGACGAGGCGTTATATGAGACCGTTGTAGCACATTAAAAGCAACTCCTCTATTAATTGAATATGAAATACACCCAGTATAGAAAGGACGGAAAAATAATTGTCCTTCAGGGCCACAAATGGGTGAATGTTGAGTCGTTTCCGATTACCGACGACCTTAAAGAAAATGGTCAAGATTTTTATGAAAACTTAAGGTCAAAGGAGTTCTACCATTATAAGAATATTGATACAACGAATCCAGATGCCCCAGTCATTACCACACTACACGGACCGTACTTGATTCAAGATTTATCAGTACATGACTATGTTCAGATTAATTATAAAAAGGCTGTGAAACTTTTTAAAGAAACACTAAAGAACCCATTGTTTCTTGATGAGCAAATGCTTGATTTATCTTTTCGTTTCGAAGCAAACAAGCTATTTGAATCTTCACTTAAAAACTACAAAAGGATCTATTGGTTAGATAAAGCATTTACTATAAATGATAGATTTAATTCCCCATATAACTTTTGGGCGGAGTTTATTATAATAGAGGAAATAAATTTGAAATTAGTGACCATAGCAGAAGATTAATGAAGAGTATTCAAGAAAAATTTGTTGACTTAATTGACAGCTATCCTCTGTACATTGGCGGATTGTTTCTCATTATTGGTTTGGCTTACCTCATTTATAAAATCAAAAAAAGTGAGTCCCATAAAATGAAAGATTATGACGTTATGAGTTGGAAAGCTCTAGTCAACTCCTACGCTTTGATTTTAATTCTAATCATTGCCGGTTTATTTATAATATTTAGATCATAAAAACGTGCTACAACAACGCATATGGCTCATTGCTCAGAGGGCCTATAAAGTTTTAATTGCCTATCTTCTCTCACAAACTAAAATCAACATAAAGAATTCGCAACGAGTCCATATACGAGACCGTTGTACAACATTTGAAAATGGCCATAATAATTCCAAATAAACATTCGAGTCCAGTTTTCCATCCTAAAGAAAACTATCAAGTTGTGAAGTATATGGACTTGACAAAGTTTGTTTCATTACTTCAAAGAAAATCACTTTTCTTCTGTCGTTTGGACAAGCTGGAAGACCATTTTGAAGGTACTACTGCAAAATCTAATTGGCAAAGGAGGTATGACTTTTATGCAACGCAACATTTACGTAATGAAAAGTTCAAGAAATTGAGCCACGAGGAAATACTAAAAGATGTAGAAGAGCATTTTGAAGCTGAGAAAAAAATGAAAGCTCTAAAAACTATTTGTTGTTGGAATATCAGCGACTCTGAATCAGCGGCATTATGGAAAATATATTCAAACTTTAATCAAGGTATAATGATAGCCTCAAAGGTTAGCTCAATCATTGAAGCTTTCAAACAAACCAAAGAGGATATAGACTTAAGTGAGGTAAAATATATAAATCATAGTTTTGATGATATGCCTGATGGAAATACAATGTTTCCTGTAATTCATAAACATAAAGCCTATTCATACGAAAAGGAATTAAGACTAATACATACAGTTGATTTTGGGAATGGTCTTCTTTACGATTGGTCTAAAGAAGAAATAGAGCAGGGCAAATATTTAAGTTTAGATTTGGACAACTTAATTGATGAAATTATCTTAAGTCCTTATTCCCCGAGTTGGTATTTAAAGCTCATAGAAAATCTTTGTGAAACCTATGGTTTAAAAACAATTATTATGAAATCAGAATTATCAAAAGAATAAAATATAAAAGAAAATACTATGTCAGACGAAAATCAAGAAAACCAAAGTTCAAATCGGAATGACAATAATTCAAGTCCTGGACAACAACAAAATCCTCCCCTTAGAGACACGAACACTTATCTAGAAAAAGGAGAAAAACCTGGGACAACACGAAAAGACTAACTATAATCAGTAGTCCTAACAATAGAATTTTGTTGGCATGCCGAAAGCGCCTGTAACGGCTGGAATGGGAAGTTAATGAATACTCTATTGCATTCTGTAAATTATGAACCCGATTTACCAATAAATTTCTTTCATCTTGGGAATGAACTCCTGAAATCATATCAGACTGGATTAATTGACTTGGTTCGCTTCCTAGAATTGCTGATTTAACTGGTAATATATTCTTGTGTAACATAAAAATGACTACACCTAGTAATATTAACAGACAGACAGCCATTAAAAAAAGCCAGCTAAAATCATTCTTAACAAATGAATTGACACAAAAGCCACAGATGACTAAAAAAACCGGTATTAGGACTTGCATTAAATTGTTGGACTTATTAGTAATCACGTCTTCAGCATTTTGAATACCCAGAAAATTTTTTTCTGCCTCATTTTTAATTAGTACTAACGTTTCGGACTTCGCCCTGAAAAGTATTTCTTCATCCATGCTCGTAAATTTAAATAATCGTTTGGATAAAAAACGTTGTACAACAACGTATAACCGCAATTCCAGCTTGTTTCAGTTCAACTTCTCAAAATAACTTAACTTCCTCACTTCAAATCACCACCGCAAAGAACTGCGGTTATACAAGACCGTTGTACGCAATTTGAGAAAAGCAATCTACATATTAATCGGACTATTAATCTTTGTGTCTTGTCAAGACGTAAAAGAAAGGAAAAAGGAAAATTCCGTAACCGAATTTGACTTAGTTACGGATTTTACAAACTTCCGTCAAAAAATGACTGAATTGGATACGTTGATAATTTCGTTTGACCATTCTGTTTGTACTTATCAAGGTTATGAGCGAATTGAAATAACAAAAGAATCTGACTCAATTAAGATTGTTAGCAATTTTGCAGAACTAACTTTTGACGAAATTCCTAAATGGAAAAAAATATATGACACGAAAATATCGGAAAAAGATACTCTATGGAAATTTGAGCAATTTTTAAAGAGAAACGAAAAGCGAAGAAACTCTGATAAAAACAAACGCGGAATATTAGTGTTGACAAATAAAAAAGATACTATTGGATATTCGACAGAGGGGCTTATTGACTTAAACCGATTTTTAACCGACTATTATGAAACCATGAGAAAAATACATCCAGAAAACTTGAATGGAATTTATGGAGTTGAGATCGTAGGAAAATAAAAAACTGCGTACAACAACGCATAACCGCAATTCTAGCTTGTTTCAGTTCAACTTCGCAAAATAGTTTAACTTCCTTACTTCAAAACACCACCGCACAGAACTGCGGTTATACAAGACCGTTGTGCACTATTTCGAAACTATTGAATCTTTTATAAGTCTTTAGTCAATGAAGTTAACAAATGAACAGTTTACCGAAGCTGCATTCATCTTTGAAAAGGCAAACGGGAATTTCCTAGATGACTATGAAGAAAAATTAATTGCTACCTCACATTTGACCAAATTCAATATAACCGAATTAGAAATGATTATTATTGACGGACTAAATTCGGGAATCTATGAAAAAGAAGAAGAACGAGTTAGTGGTTATTGGAGCTTGTCTAAACTTGGTAATCGAAACTTGATTAAAGAATATAAAAAATGGTTGCGGACTGAATTAGAAAGCAAAAGTGAAATAGCAGTATTTCAAATACTAGTTGGACTCGATCGGCTTGAAGAATCCACATTCAATAAAAATAGATCCGGAAGAGCTGTCGATGAATCAGAGTTAAATTTTCGCGATGCAGAGAAATATCTTTCGCAGGAATAAAACAGTGCACAACAACACATAACGCTCATTGCGCTATAACTTCCAAAATTTATTTAACTTGATCGCAACGCAACGAGGCGTTATATGAGACCGTTGTAACGCATTTTAAACGAAACTCCTGATTTTATGAACTTGTATTGGACATTTTCATTCAAAATTATATTGCTCCTGCCTCTTATAATTTTTCTCTCATGTCAAGAGAGAAAATTAGACAAGAAAATTGAATCATGTGTAGTCAATGGAGTCAAGAGTTGGGAACGAGGAAATATTGAGTTCTATGAATTTGCCAAAAAAATTGAAAATGCAATGATGAACGCCCAACTCTTGAAAGGCAAAGGCAAACAAGACTATACAGTTCTATTTAACTCAATTGGTGCAGAATCAACTCCGACAAGGCAGTTCTATAATGAACATATAGAAACATTCCATGCAGATTTTCCAGTTGATTTATTCTTCATCAATAATTTAGTTTTCAATCAATGCCCTTACGAGGTTTATTCAAAAAATAAAGAGGAGAATGAAATATTGAAACGAATTGGTTTGCTTCAATTGGAAGCGATGGATAATGGTTTTGAGGATATTCAACAAAGCCAAAAAATTCTTGAAGAATACACCACCTCAGATTTCGACAAAATCGGATTTAGAGCTCCAATCATTTATTTAGCTCTTTTAAATATGGATAGAAAATATAACAGTGAAATAGAAAAATTACGGAGGCGTAATGCTGACAAGGTTTTCCTGAATTAAAAAAACGCGTTACAACAACGCATAACCGCAATTCCAGCTTGGTTCAGTTCAACTTCGCAAAATAGATTAACTTCCTGACTTCAAAACACCACCGCAAAGAA
The DNA here is from genome assembly GCA_029866965.1 of Flavobacteriaceae bacterium YJPT1-3. Taxonomy (GTDB): domain Bacteria; phylum Bacteroidota; class Bacteroidia; order Flavobacteriales; family Flavobacteriaceae; genus Croceiramulus; species Croceiramulus getboli. The sequence goes on from CP123444.1 coordinate 16,733, forward strand.
CTGCGGTTATACGAGACCGTTAGCAACAAGCCTAAAAAATACTACCAACAAGTTACATTTTGCCATATTTTTCAACGACAAAATCGCCCCAATCTGCAATTGACTGCAGAAGCGGAATAAGCGTTTTACCAAAATCCGTCAAAGAATATTCTACTTTGAGCGGAGGTTTTTTGTGATACACCTTTCTTTTGATAAGACCATCCTCTTCCAATTTTTTAAGTTGTAGGCTCAAAGACCTTTCGGTAACCGTTTCCATTTTATTTCTCAATTCACTATAACGTAAAGTCCTATCCATTAAGTGAAATAATATGACTGATTTCCATTTACCGCCTATGACATTCATTGTAAGGCTGGTACAGCACGGGTATATTTTTCCATTGAATGTGTGCATAATCGCTAGAGTTTTTTGAAAAAAGTGCCAGCTATACTTTTTGACCGTTATTGCCTGACAAATATACTATAATTAGTTTTGTGACTATAAAAAATATAGTGTAATCAAAAAAGAAAGAAAAATGAAAGCTGTAGGCTACAAAGAAAATTTAGCGATAGAGAACGAGGATTCACTTCAAAATATAGAGGTTTCAATACCCAAAGCGACCGGAAAGGATCTTCTGGTTGAAGTCAAAGCGATATCCGTTAATCCCGTTGATTATAAGATTAGACAGAGCAGAACATCGGAAAACGGAGAATGGGAAATCATAGGTTGGGACGCTTCAGGTATCGTCAAAGAAATCGGAGAAGACGTAACGCTATTCAATGTCGGAGATGAAGTATGGTACGCTGGAGAACTGACCAGACAGGGAAGTAATGCTCAATATCAATTGGTCGATGAGAGAATCGTCGGGAGAAAGCCGACCAGTCTATCTTTCGCCGATGCGGCAGCAATGCCCTTGACATCACTAACCGCTTGGGAAATGCTATTCGATAGAATTAAGGTCGAAAAAGAAGATTCAAGTAAAAGCATCTTGATTATAGGAGCAGCAGGTGGTGTCGGTTCGATTTTAGTGCAATTGGCAAAAAAACTCACAAAACTCAAAGTAATCGGAACCGCATCCAGAGACAAGACAAGAAATTGGCTAAAGAAATTAGGAGTAGATATCGTGCTTAACCATAAAAACAAACTTAGTGAAGAACTTAAAAGAGAAGCACTTCCCGAAGTTGATTACATTATCGGTACGAATGGTACGGAGGAACACTTTAATGAAATAGTCAAGATGATTGACCCGCAGGGCAAATTCGGATTTATTGATGACCCAAAAATGGTTGATGCAACTGCCTTTAAGCCCAAAGCTGTATCCATACATTATGAACTAATGTTTACTCGGTCTTTATTCAATACGGCCGATATGATTGAGCAACATCATATTCTGAACAAAATATCTAACCTAATTGATGACGCCATAATCAAACCCACTACTGGAGAGCATTTTGGAACTATTAATTCCGAAAATCTCAAACGGGCACATAAACTTCTTGAATCAGGAAAGGCCAAAGGAAAAATAGTATTGGAAGGATTTTAATAACCGTTTTTGAAATACTTGAACTTATGGAAAAAGAACATTTAACGATTGTCGCAAAAATAGTAGCAAAGTCAAGCGAAAAAGATTTGGTCAAATCTGAACTCTTAAAACTTGTTGAACTCACACGAAGTGAAAAAGGTAATATACAATATGACCTTCACGAAGATAACCTCGACCAAAACATCTTTTTGATGTACGAGAATTGGACTAACCGAGAAGTGTGGCAAAATCATATGGAAACTTCGCACATAGAAAAATTCCAAATTGCCACGGAAGGAGCGATAGAGGAATTTACAGTCCGAGAAATGACCCAAATCGAATAATCGGCCAGTTGCTAACATTGTATAAACGCAATAGCGGTTCAGGTGCAAACCTGAACCGTTTTTGTTTTTATTTAAGTATCTTTTCAACTGAAAAGAAGTTGTATAAAACCCGCTACTGCGCTTATACGAGACCGTTGTGCCACATATAAAAAAACCAAATGACAGGGAATTTTATAGATACATTTAGAACCCATTTTAAAACAAGACATACTAATCTGAAGAGTAATTATTCAATTATTTCAACTGATTTCGGAAAAGTTCGGGTTTTTGATACAAAAGAAAATAAGCCTGTTATACTATCTGTTCCTGATGGACCAAATGTTATTGAACATCACGAAAATTTAATCTTAAAATTATCCAAAGATTATAGAGTAGTTTGTTTTGAATTTGGCGGACTTGGAAAATCCTATCCGAATTCAAAATATGATTATTCCTTCAACAAATCTTCTCGTCTAATTATTAACGTAATGGACATTTTAAAAATTGAACGAGCTACATTGTGTTTCTCTTGTTCAAATGGATTCTACGCAATTAAAACAGCGGAATTATTCCCTGAACGTGTTGAACATTTATTCTTATCACAAACACCATCCATTACCGCAATGGTAAATTGGACAGATGAAAACATTCCAAGCATTTTGAGATATCCAGTAATCGGTCAAATTATGAATTCTTTTTCAGAAAAAAAACTTACAAAAATTTGGTATAAATATGCATTACCAAAAGAAACGGACAGTTCAAATTATTTACAAAAAGCAATTTCTTCTATAGATAATGGTGGATGTTTTTGTATTTCGAGTCTTGTACAAGGACTTGAAAAAGAAAGTAAGTCAAAATTGAATGTTTTGGAAGTACCAGCAACAATTATTTGGGGAAAGAAAGACTACACACATAGAAAAACAGACAACAAATCGATACTTGAGCACTTACCCAATTGTGAAATAATAGAATTTGAGAATTGTGGGCATTTTCCCGAGTTGGAGGATACAAGTCGATATGTAGGATTATTGAAGAAAAAGTTAAACTGAAAAAAATACGTGGCACAACAACACATAACGCTCATTGCGCTATAACTTCCAGAAATTATTTAACTTGACCACAGCGCAACGAAGCGTTATACGAGACCGTTATGCCTAATAAGATAGCATCGCAATATGAGAAAACACTGCTCTATATTAGTATTAGTATTTCTGTATTACTCTTGCTTAAACGATGAAAAGGAAATAATCATAAATAACACTTTCAAAATTGAGAGCATTGATCCGAACAATGAAAATTTCTCAGACTTATATTTTTTAAAGTCTTTGCTCACTGGGAAAAGAATAGTTTTCCTTGGTGAAAGTACACATGGCGATGGCTCCACTATTGAGGCAAAAATTAGATTAATAAAATTTTTACACCAAGAACTTGACTTCAATGTTGTGGCTTTCGAGGGCTCTACTGTATGAAATGTATGAAGGAAACAGAAGCCTAAAAAGAAAATGTGATCCTGAAACAATCAATTATGAACTTAGGAAAAATATAGGATCAGTTTGGTCTAAAACAAGAGAATTTAATAATATCTCCAGCTTCTTACTTCAAAATTGCAACGAATTGAATTTAATAGGTATCGATAGTAACTTTTCGATGACTCATTATGATTTTTCACGATTCTTTGAAAGCTTAAAAACTCATTATGCTATTGATAAAGATCCTGATTTAAATTTCAACCACTTTGAAGCCATTTTAAATACGCTAGTTACGCAGAGTTATGACGCTAACATAAATTCTGAAGATTTTGTTCTCCTCCATAATTATTTGAAAACAATATCGGAACGTGTAAAGAATCATGATGATGAAGACCAAGTATTAAAGAATTACATGTTGCAAGAAATTAAAAATCTCGATCTTTTCGCTAGGGCAATTGAAGCTGGCATATCTGAGGGTAGTAAGCTAAGAGATGAGCAAATGGCGAACAATCTATTATGGACTGCTAATAATTACTATCCAAATGAAAAAATCATTGTTTGGACTGCTAATTTTCACGCAGCTAATAAATTAAGCGAAGCAATATATAATGAAGACAATAACTTTTATAACTCATTTATAACTTTTGCAGAAAATGTATCTGACAATATTGGAAAGGATAAGGTATTCACAGTAGCGACCTTATCAACAAATGGCAATTACAATCAATTCAACAATATTTCTTAAATTAACATCGACTCCAATACTTGGGATTTTGCATTAGATAAAACAATATCTCATGACTATTCTTTCATTAATTTTGACGAAATTAGAAGAACGAAACTTGCAGATAAGTCTTTTGTAACTTCTATCCTTGGCCATAGGCCGCACTCTGGGAAATGGTACAGAATCTTTGATGGTGTACTGTACATAAAGAAGATGCAACCAAGTAATTTTTCCAAAACTTACTAGGCATAACAACGCATAACCGCAATTCCATCTTGTTTCAGTTCAACTTCTCAAAAATGTTTAACTTCCTGACTTCAAAAAACCACCACAATGAACTGCGGTTATACGAGACCGTTGCCATTAATACGAAATGACTATAAATTATCAACTTACAAATTCGGATTTTTTAGAATATCAGCTATATACTTCTTCAAAATCTGAGTTACATAAAAAGAGACGATTTCGCTCTCGAATAATTGTTCCGATAATCTACTTGATACTCGGACTATTCTTCGCAAACCAAAGCGGAAAATTCGGAATCGGAATTGCATTCGCAATACTTGGAATTTTATGGTTTATATTCTATCCATTGTATTCTAAATGGAGATACAAAAACCATTTTAGAAAACACGTTGAGGAAAACTATAAAAATCGAATTAACAAACCTGTGGAAATTGACTTTGACGAAAATTCTTTGATTGCCAAAGATTTTACGTCTGAAAGTAGAATAAATGGAACTGAACTCAAGGAACTGATAGAAACTAAAGACCATTTCTTTATAAAACTAACAACTGACTTGTCCCTGATTGTACCAAAACACTCAATTGAAAATCAATCGGAATTTAAAATGCGAGTGACTGAATTAGGAGCGGAATATGTTGATGAACTGAATTGGAAATGGAAATAAAAAGTACTAATGGCAACAACGCATAACCGCAATTCTAGCTTGTTTCAGTTCAACTTCTCAAAATAGTTTAACTTCCTGACTTCAAAAAACCACCGCAAAGAACTGCGGTTGTACAAGACCGTTGTAAGCAATTAACAGAAAAACCGTGAGAAATAGAATATTACTGATAATTATAATGGTTTTGACTTTCAATTCTTGCGGAATTTTTAAGACTCATCATAAGGATAAATTAATTGATTTTGAGAATAATCCAATTCCTCAGAATACTTTGAAACTGAATGGTTATTACTTTGCGGAATTAGAGCGTGAAGCTCAAAGTTTTGACAAAATTCAAGGAGATAAAATTAAATATCTTTCTGTATTTTTTATTTATGAAGATGGCTTTGTTGTGAATATTTGTGGAATTGACGGAATAACAAATTACACTTGTTCGCAAGGAAAGACTTTTGAAAACTCTTATGAAAGTGCACACAAAGCAATTGAATTGATGCTTGAATCTCAAAATTCAGAAGAAAAACGAACTAAACGGATTTGCGGATTTAAACCTAACGACATTGGGAATAAAGGTTTAGCTAAAATCAATAATGATAGAATCAAAATTCAGTTTTACAGTATTGAAATGCAAAAACCAGGAAAAGATTCATTCAATTCAGCTTATTTATATGAAATGAACGGAATTATTAAATCTGATTTGAGTTTTGTTATTAAAAGTGAAATCGAATATAGAACTAACGAAACAACAACTGAAAAAACTATGTTTTAATTTAGACAAACTGAACAGAAACCAAATATTGAGAATTATTTTAAGAAAAATATAAATCGATTTAAATAACTACTTACAACAATGGCCATAAGTAAATACTTATTCTCGCCTACTTCTGAAAATCCTCACGGATTTTCAATTTGGTGTGTACTAGCAAAGTCTAGTGCTCTGCCTTCCTCTCCCCCCGAAGTATCGGGGTCGTCGGAGGCACTACGCAACTACTCATAGCCGAAACCGTTAGCTGCAAGCTTGACCCCTTAATTATGTTTAAGAAAATTTTCAATAGAAATAAACCTAACTCACAGGAGCCAAAAACTCAGTTTGACAAGCTCTTGTTGGAAAACCTTTTAGTAGAACTACAAGAGCAAATCCCAAATGTAGAACTGACTGAATCTTCTTCAATCAATAATGAACCTAATGATGAATTGGATATATCAACCCTAGAAAAAGGGTCTAGATCTTATAGAAGAGCAGAAGTCCAACTAATCAATGAATTTGTAAAAAACGGTAAGTTTAATGAGGGTTTTGACATTCTTAAAAATGCATTTTCTGAATTCAAAGTTGCTGAAAGAAAGTTTTTAAACCTTGGACGAATTGAAGAAAATTCAAATGTGATTTTTAACCTTTATGAAATTGCCTCGGAAACTGAACAACAAGAAATTCTTGAAGAAAGCTTAAATCTATTGATTCAAAAACCATTGTATAAAGAAAGAGAAGTTCTTTACGCATGTTTATTCATGAATAGTGAACAGACAATAAAATCGTTGATAAGCGAATTCTCAACATACAGTAATGTAAACCTCGCCCTCTACGATGATGATAGAAATAAAAGCATTCTTTGTGGCAATTTATTCTTACTAGCACCGATTATTGCACCATATCTTGGAATTAAATTTTGGAGACTATATATCGATTCTAAAGAATTTTGGGAGAAATATAACGCCCCATTCGATTTATACTCTGTTGCTTTCGGATATTATTCGAATCAAATGAACAAATTGTCCAAAAACGAAAAAACTGAAATTTTAAATGACATACTAAAATATAATAGCACTATCCAAAATGATTCGAGATGGTTCAGTGATTTTAATAAGCTGATTAACTTCTATTTTCCTAATTGGACTATCGAACAAATCAAAGAGTTCATTCCTGAAGAACAAAAGAGATATCAAACTGATTTCAAGAGTGCTGTATTTGATTTACCTATTGTACTCGATGAATATATAGATACTATAAATTCAGCACTTGACACAAACTTTTCTCCTTCGAGTCAAGATATTGCAGTATTCGAATATAATAATGGGTTCTATACTGTGAATACATTCAAGCAAAGCTTATCCACGATATTCAGTCATTTCTTAAATAAGTCTGATGCTTATGTTTCACTTGCTCCAGATTCTGGCTTTTTGCCAGTTGATTATAAAGATTATTATGAAAAATACGTCAACCCTAGTTTGAATAATTGCTTTGCACCTACTCAATTCTCTGTCAGACAATCAACCAAACAAGAACAAGACACTTATCAATATGAATTGAATATTAGCACAGCCAATAAAAGCTATTCGTTTTCATTTAAGGATTCTAGCGACTATTATCACCATGACTTCATAGTCTATTCTTTAAACAGAATATTGTTTGATTTAAATGAAACCAAAAGATTAGTCAATGTGGAACAAGCCTTTATAATTGCTAATCCAGAAAAGTTAAAACCTTTATTAAAAAAATACGGTGTACATGGGTGGGCTACAAAATATGATGATGGATGGTTTGAAGACTAAACTCAACACAACACGGTATATAGCAAACAGGACGGTCTGAGGTCAATGAAAGTTCTGTGGTTGTTTGAAACACCGCTAAATCGATGATTTGGCTTTTAAGAATGAATAAATTAAAAAGAAAATAAAAGATTTGGCTCGGAGGAACTTGAAAGTTCAGTGCTTTCTGATGCCCTACTTGCTATATACTAAACGTTATTTGAAATCTAAAACCGAAGATTATAGGATGAGCATAACAGTAAAAAAGGTTGGAATTTTTGGATTGCTCGCTGTACTGATCTTAATTACGGCTTTGTTGACCTTTGGTTTACTGAATTCGGAATTCAGCTTTTTTGATGATTTTATTAGCCAACTGGGAGCAAAAGATCAACCCAATGCTGTTTGGTTTAATTGGATCGGATTTGTGACTGTTGGAATTTTGCTTTTTATTTTCGGGTTTAGTTATGGCTGTTTACTAAAAGATAAGCTTGTATCCATTTTATTGTCATTGTTCGGATTGGGATTTGGCTTTACTGCAATCCCCATGGATATGCAATTTTCAGACGCACCCTTTTCTAAAGCTCATGTAGTAGCCATATGTCTTGGATTGGCATTTTGGTTATTCGGGCTATCGAGGCTTGGACATAACCAAAGATTAAACAGAAAAGTTAGGAACCGTGCAAATTGGACCGCCGTCATTTTGGTCTTGTCCATGATTGGGTACGTTTTGGGCATTTGGTCTATGCCGATTACTCATCGATTGGTGTTCGGAATCGTTTTTGTATGGACCGCAATAACCTCGATTGAATTACTATTAAAAAACCTAAGGAAAAGTAAAACTCCCCACAACGTCACATAACAATCATGGTGCAGAAACAATCAAAATTTATTTATCTTCATCGTAGCGCGATGCGTCATGATGCAAGTCCATCGTATCAGTGAATGCCAAAATCACAGGAATTGAAAACAAGTCGATCAAAAATAATCTATTACGTCGCCAGTTCTTTGGATGGTTATATTGCCGGAGTCCAGGATGACATCAGTAAATTTCCGGCGGCGGGTAAGGGCGTAGATCACTATTTGGCCGATTTAAAACACTTTGAGACCGTCCTTATGGGACGTCGTACGTATGAATTTGGCTATCAATTTGGACTCCTACCGGGACAACCGGCGTACCCACACATGAAGCATTATATTTTCTCTGAAACTTTGCAAATCGACCACCTGGCTGACAACGTTCACATTGAAAAATTATCCGCTGAGCGTATTCAAGAGATCCGAAACGAGGCAGATACTGATATTTACCTATGCGGCGGTGGACAATTGGCAGGCTGGCTCCTGGACCATGGTCTGATCGACCTGCTTAAATTGAAACTAAACCCCATCATTCTCGGTGACGGAATTCCGCTCTTTGGAAATTCCACGTCTTCATTTAGCGCACAGTTGATGGAAAAACAATCATTTAAAGACGGACTTCAACTCCTGACTTACGCATTAAAAAAATAAGACCGGCTGTACTTTCGTTTAGCCATCATACTAACTCTTTACTTCTCTGCATAAAAAGTTTAACTTCACGGGGTTCATAGTCTCTGCAAATAAAACGGGTTCTTCAAGTTCATACACCATGCTTAAAAACTGTATCCTTTTAGCGCTAATCCCGGCCTTGCTTGGCTGCCAACCAAACCCATCACCGCTGAAGAGCCACGAGTCAGACAGGCTGAAAATTGAACAGATCACCGATAATATCTTTAAGCACATCTCTTACCTGGAGACAGAATCCTATGGTAAAGTGGCTTGCAACGGGATGATCTATCGCCATGGTAATGAAGTGTTGATTTTTGACACCCCTACCAATAATAAGGCGTCCGAAGAATTGATCCAATGGATAGGTAATAGAGACATCAAAGGAGTGGTCGTTACTCATTTTCACATCGATTGCCTGGGCGGACTTGAAGTCTTTCACGCCAAAGAGATCCAGTCATACGCGAATACCCAAACGATTGAATTAGCCAGACAAAAAGGAATAGTACTCCCCAAAAACGGTTTTGAAGATCGGATGGAGTTCCAGATTGATGATAAAATCGCGCTGGCTACCTATTTCGGCCCGGGACATACCTTAGATAACACCGTAGGTTATATCCCGAGCGAAAAGGCCCTTTTTGGGGGCTGTTTAATTAAAGCAATGGGCTCAGGAAAAGGAAACCTGGCCAATGCCGCTACCAATGAATGGTCCACTACGGTCGAGAAAATCAAAAAAGAGTTCGATACCCTGGAAATTGTCATTCCCGGTCACGGGAGAGAAGGCGGCAGGGAACTGTTGGATTTTACCATAGACTTATTTAAGGTCGAATAGCTGCGTATTCGCTTCGCAGCTTCCAAAAACGGAGAAGCGTACTAATGCTACAGCTTAACAAAGGGCTCCACACGGCTTTCCCACTGAATTCACCAGGCAAATTCGATAGGCCATAAATGTTAGCAGCCTTTATTCCAAGCCGACCTTCCGCATCAATTTTCAGGGGTCATCACTGATCCTTGATGCAAATTCCCTACCTTGGAATTCAATCCAGTTGATACCCTCAAAACAATGAATCGTATAATCCTGATCCCTAGGTCCTTTTTTGTCTTGCTGCTACTACCCTTGTTGATCGGCGCCTGTCAGCAACAACCTGCAACCCTAGACCAGGCCACCAGCGACCCTGTTTCCTGGGCGTTTCCCGCTTTCGCGAAAGCGGATAGCCTCAACCCCATACTAAGACCCTCTGCCGGCCTGACCTTCGAAGATCCTATCACTGCCAAACCGCTCCAATGGGAAGAACGAAATGTCCTCAATCCTTCAGCAGTCATAAAAGACGACCAGGTTTACCTCTTCTACAGAGCCCAGGACTCCAGCGGAACCTCACGCATTGGACTTGCGATCAGCTCAGACGGTCTCCATTTTAAGAAACAAGAGAAACCTGTGTTCTATCCGGACAACGACGCGATGAAAGTCTATGAATGGAATTACCGGAAATTTAGGGCGGACGCCAAACGGGAAGATTGCCTGAACTGTTATTTCGATGGTGTTGAAGATCCAAGGATAATAGAAAGTGATGACGGCACCTACATAATGACCTATACGGCCTACGATGGTAAAACAGCCCGACTGGCCATTGCCTCCTCTACGGATCTCCTGTCCTGGACCAAACACGGCCTGGTACTCAAGGAGGATAAAGATTTATGGTCAAAGTCCGGAGCTATTGTAGTGGAATCCGTAGGCACTAAGATGATCGCCAAAAAAATAGACGGCAAGTACTGGATGTATTTTGGGGACACCAACTTATATCTGGCCGCGTCCAATGATTTGATCCATTGGGAAGTTTGTAGAGACGAAGAAAATAACAAGATGATCGCTGTGCTGCATCCCCGAAAGGGCTATTTTGACAGCCGCCTGGTAGAACCCGGCCCTTTTGCCCTGGCCAAAGAGGAGGGCATTGTATTGATCTACAATGGAAGCAATGCGGCTAATTTCAATGACCCTGATCTCCCTAAATTCACCTATGCCGCCGGGCAGGCCCTCTTTGATCAGGACAAGCCTTATCAACTGATCGACAGAACGGAAAGCTATTTCATTTACCCCGATAAGGATTACGAGAAGGTAGGCGAAGTCAATGAAGTTTGCTTTGTGGAAGGCTTGGTGAAATTTAAAGATCACTGGTTGCTGTATTACGGTACCGCCGACTCGAAGATCGCGGTAGCTACCCTACCCGTTAAAAAATAGTTGAACTACCTGAACAAATACACTAGTATCCAGCCCTGCCTCTAGGTACGACCACTAATGCGCTTTTAAACAACCACAGCATGAGAAACACCATTTTCCTCCTGATCCTTATCGGCCTACTCCATGCAACATCAGGCTTCGCTCAAGAAGTGATGCTTCAGCTCGGAATCAAAGACAATGTATATTCCAATGTGTTAAATGAGAATAGGGCTGTGGTGATCAACCTCCCTGAAGACTACGAAACTTCAAAAGAAAGCTATCCCATTTTGTATGTGTTGGACGGCTCCAACAATAATCTTCTGGAAGCCATTCAGGTAACCCGTAAGCTGAACGTCAAGATGATCATTGTGGCTATTCCCAATACCGATCGAGACCGGGATATGATGCCCTTGAGTACTCCAACCTATACAGTGGAACATCCCGAAGCGGAACACTTTCTGGCATTTCTTGGCGAGGAACTACTTCCTTACGTGGAGAAAAATTACCGCTCCAATGGGCAAAAAGACCCTACGGGGCAGATCATTGAGTGGCTTGTTTGTCATATATGCTTTTCTAAAAAGGCCTGCTTTTTTCGACCACTACATTGGAAATAGTGCGGGTTGGTACGCTGATATGAAATTTTTTTTTGGAGCCCTGTCTGAGAAAGCCTTTAAAAACAAAGAAAACTTTAATAACAAAATAGTATTTGTCGCTAATTCTTTGGCTGATCCCTTTGATCCTAAAAAAGAAGTACATCAAGCCATAATTGAATTTTCTAAAAAAATAAAATCAGAACTGGGAGAGCGGGTATCATTCCACTATGTAACCTACGATCAGTATGGACACGTCCCCTACCCCAGTTTTTATGACGGATTAAAATACGTTCTGGAAAAAGCGAAGTAAGTAAGTGGTATCTTGATGACCATGAAAAATTTAAACAAGCATATAGAAAACCACTATCTCAAAGCGGGCTTGTTTGAAGAAATTGTCCATCGCCTGAGGGCGCAGGGCATTGATATCAATGCGTTAACGCGTAGTGATATTTCAGGAGTTGATGAATTTCACGTAAGAGGAGCTGCCGTTTCCAAAGAGCTTGCACAGACAGCTAATATTCATAATCTCAAAGTATTGGACGTAGGCTGCGGACTGGGAGGCCCAAGCCGGATGTTGGCCGATGAATTTGGTTGTACGGTTACCGGTATAGATCTGTCTAAGGAGTACATAAGAACAGCTCAAGAATTGTCCGGATTATTACATTTAGACGATAAAACACGTTTTATCGTTGGGGACGCGACCAGCCTTCCCTTCGAGAACGCATCGTTCGATGTGGTTTGGACGCAGCACGCTCAAATGAATATTCCCGACAAGCGTAAACTGTACTCAGAGATCCATCGGGTCTTAAAATTTGGAGGGTACTTTTTATATTATGATATTTTTAAAGATGACGATAAGGAGGTGAATTATCCCATGCCATGGGCGTCTTCAGCTGACCACAGCTTTTTATGGACTACTTCAGCAATGAAAGCTCTTCTGCTTAGACTGGGATTTGAAAAAGTTACTACGACCAATCAAACCAAAGCCGGAATAGCGTTTTTCGAACATCTTTTTGATGAACAGCGCCCTACTCCACCTTCAAAGATGGGATTGGATGTACTCATGGGAGAAAGCACCAAACCCAAACTCAGGAATCTGATGGATCATCTGAAAAATAAATCACTAACGCTTGAAAGCGGCATTTACACGAAATGTGCTCTCGGAAACTAGACGTAGCCGTCCAGCGAATTATAAAGCCTGCGCCGTTTTGGAATAGCTTAACTTCCCTACCTGGCCTGCGATTAGCAGGTTGTCCGCCTCAAGGTGTTAAGCATCATAAACCTAATCGCATGTGAACACAGCGGCAGGTCTACTCCACAAAACATGAATAGTATCGATCAAAACTTTCCGTCTGAGTCTTCGTACAATTAAATACTTCTGCTCTTCTCCCTTTGACCAGGCGCACCAATGGAAAGTCTAGGAATTTTCTGCAAATTAATATTTTATAATTGCTTGATTTTGTTTTACTTATACTTATCAAGAAGTGCCGTTTTAATGATGATCCATTTTCTGATTTGTGACCAGGTGCTTAATGGATGATCTAACACACAAAGTAGACTTATGTTATGCACGATATTTTTATAAGCTACGCCAAAGCCGATTATGAAATCGCGAACATCATCGCCGATGCCTTGAGTCAAGAGGGTTTTGAAACCTGGTGGGATGTTAGTATTCCTACGGGCAGCACCTTTGACCAGGCTATTGAATACGCAGTGGTCAATGCTAAATGCGTCATTGTACTCTGGTCTGAGAATTCCAGTAAAAGTGAATGGGTGCATGTTGAGGCGGCCGAAGGGAAAGCAAGAAATATCTTAGTCCCTATTTTAGTGTCAGAAACAGAAATTCCATTTGCCTTTAGACGACGTCAAACTGCAGATCTAAGACCATGGCTGAAAGATAGGAATCACCCTTCATTTGAACGGGTACTAGATGACATTAGGAGGCTGTGTGATGCCCCAAAAGAGCCTGTAAAAAACAACAACCAAAAGACAGAGCAAAGCCTGCCCAGTCCGGGTCCGGAACAACCGTCGGTTCAAAAGCAAGTCGCTCATCCAGAGCCTGAAAAAAAGTTTTCCAAGTATATGAAAATCGCAGGGCTTTTGCTTTTGATTGCCCTTACCGCTTTTGCGGTTAAGAATTTTGTTTTGCAAAGTGAAATCCAGATTGGTGATGCATATGAAAATGGTATAGTCTTCGAAATAGCCGCTGATGGATCCTCACTTAAAGTCTGTGGTAACGATGACATAGGGTCGTACAATTGGTATGAGGCTAAAGACATGGCCGCTGAATATAAGGCTGGTGGTTATTCCGATTGGCGTTTGCCAACTAAAGAAGAACTCAATACCATGCTTATAAACTTGTCTAATGAAGGTTTGGGTGACTTTAAGGATGATTGGTATTGGAGTTCAACTGCAACAGATGGCAAGGGCTGGGAGCAAAAATTTCCCGAAGGCTTTCAGCAAAACAATGGCGTGGGGTAACGAAAGCCATAGTAGCGTTAGACCGGTTCGTCAAATCATTTTGATTTCAAAAAAAGTGGGTGATATATACGCCGGCGGAATCATTTTTCAACTGGATTCGATCGGTAAACACGGTAAGGTGTTGAGCCTAAACGATCTGGGTTTCCAAAATTGGTACGAGGCGAAAATATCGTGTACTGAATACCGTGGAGCCGGGTATAGTGATTGGTACCTGCCGTCACGTGAAGATTTACAACGTATTTACGATCGCTTATACCCTTTGGATATGACTGCCTATCCAGAACACGTAACTCCGCTTCAAGAGGAGTGGTACTGGAGTTCTACGGCAACTGATGGACAAGCCTGGGAAATCCATTTCGCTGATGGTTATTGGCAGAATGATGGCGGGGGTAATGCCAGTGAAAGTAGTGTACGTGCTGTGCGGGATTTTTGAGACTACCTCCCCCTTATTTGCGGGAAATTGCTTTACTTTAAAAATCATTTAAATGTGCTCCGCTTGTGAAAATAAGGTGGTTATTCGTGCTACTCTTGATTGCGATAAGTTCCCTGGCCCAAACCAAAGAGACCTATGTGGACGGTGATCTCAATCAGATCGCTAAAACCGTCTTTGACCAAAACGATTTATCCAGATCCCACTACAGGCTCCGTGTCGATCTGGACACGCTCATTGCTCCTATAAAAGTGCAACGAAATAGAAAAGGGAAATTGGCTCCTGATACCCTTAAAACAATTAAAAGCTTACTGGCTAAAAGCACAGGGCAGACCGTTCCCGATAACCACACCCTGGCGATCAATTATCATCACGGACCCAATGCTTGTCTAAAGGAGGCCCATAAACCGGTATGGAAGTATCTAATTAAGAAATATTATCGAAAATTGGAGAAACTGGAAAACGTGAGTTCATTCTTTCTGTACAATCAGGCGGAAGGCTTAGATCAGTTTGATGACCGAATTTCCTGGACTCCAGATCCGGATCTTATCATCACTCAACAGTTCTTCCCCATCCACTACCCTTGTGGTAGCTTCGTTCTGATCGATCCTGACGGTAACTATTATTTAAACAGAGGTGAATATCATCTACACCGTATTATCGATCTACTTCGGGTTCCTGAAGATACCTTTTCAGCAAGCTCAATCATTTCTAAAGATTGAAATCCGGCAATCCTGAAGCAATGACGTATATTTCAAATTCATTCGTCAATACGTGCGCTTCGGGGATCGTTACTCCTGTGTCATCGCCAGCTATGAAATGAGTCAAGGCAGGATCAGCAAAGTCACTTTTTTACGATAAAGAGCCTGACGCATGCTTGCTTTCATCTCGTTAGATTGTCATCCGAATCATCAAATGCTTCCATTAAAAATTAGCAAGATAGGTCAGCTGCCCAGGGCTCTGTAAGGGGTTTTACCCCTCGAGCACTCAAAATGACCCGCGTAAAATTAAGGGTTTAACGTACTTATTATCAGGTATTTATATTTATTTTTCACGATATACCTTGCTATCTTTGAGTGTTCTAATTAATACACACAATCATGGCAACACTAAAATCCAATTGGGCCGCTGAGCCCATCCCCCTGACCGCAGCGTTAACCGATGAACTCTGGGCAGACGCCCAGGAGGATCAGATGGATATTCCCGGAGGACATCTCTGGGCCAAGAACGACGCCGAGTTTCTCTATTTGGCTGTCGATTTTACGGAAGACACCAGTAATGATCCGGGAACGGGCGATTATTTCTGGCTCACTTTCGACACCAATAGAAATAAAGCGATCACTCCCAACCAGGATGTGAACTACGGCGTGTATCCCAAGCAACCCAACAAAATGGGTAAGCAATTGTATTTGGGTCCCGGACGATGGACCGGTTTGCTCAACACACCCAGTCGGTCGGCCTGCCGCTACGATTTTGGGGCTTCTCCCAATTCATCCACCCCGCACCGGATCTGGAAGTTCAAGATCGAACTCAGCGAGATCAATGTCAGCCTGGCGACCTGGTGGTTCCTCCCCTACACCAATTTTGGACTTCGACTGCATTCGGCCTCACCAGACATTTTGCACGACATCCCCAACAATTTCTATCGCTCCTTTGCTAATCTGCACCGCATTCAATTTTCGCGAAAGCCCTACATCCCGGCTGCAGATCTCGGACCGGAAATTGGTAGTGTGGGATTGATCCCGGCATCCAAAATTGATAACACGGGTCGGGCTACTACAGCGCCTTCCTACTATGTCAAAACCAATAAACATGCATTTGGTGGCCGACTTAACCTGATTGGCAACCGGCTTAAAATGCAACAGGTGGCCGGACTTTCAGGAACACAGTACTATCGCGTCCTTCATCGCAGCGGTACGTCGGGTAGTTTTGAAGTATTCACTTCAGGCTGGACCAATTACCGCAGAATAGGAAGCAATGATGTGCTCTACAATATCGCACCCAATGCAGAGGGCTATTATTATCTCTATAATCCCTCCTCCTTCGATTTCTCCATCGACGATCTGATCATGCAGTTTGATTCTCGCCTCCTAAGTACAGGATTACATCAATTCAAGGTCGAATTCTATACCCGCTCAGGTAGCACCTATACCAAACTGGGCAATGCTGTGCAGACCTTGAAGCTCTATATCGACAACAATGTACCTCAGGTGAGTATAGATGCCATTAAACACAGTAGCCAAACCGTTGATGCCTGCTCTATAGTCGATCTACAAGGCAACGCAACTGACGGAGTTAAGGTCAGTTTTGATGCCTTTGATGCGGAGGGTAATCTGGACAGTTATCATTGCTACGCCCAGTACGGCGAAGGTCATACGCAGACCTTGCGCAGTGAAAATCACGCGGGCTCAGGAGTCGCCCTCTGGCAAGGGGGGAACAACCTCAGCGCTCCTCAATCGGGGGTTTATGTGCCACCGGTCACCTGTGCCTATTCATTCAATATTGTAGCCAGGGCACGCACCACCAATGGCTATGGACAGATTGGGCACAACCGCGCCAGCCGCTTTATCACCATTTTGAAATAAATGAAGCAGCCTAACCTTAACGCCCGAGAAATCGGGCGTTTTTTTATGCTTTCGCGAAAGCATAATCAGGATCCACTGAGGAAATTGACCACTGAATGAGTAGGCAGAAGACAATGCATTGAATCTATTAATCAAGCGAAGGAATCCTCACCCCCCGGCATTCGAAAAATTATGACGGATGTTTTATCTTTCTGTTTTGAATCTTGGAGTTTTCTTTCTCCCACAAAGTATCGCTATGAAAAAAGTCCTGTTGGGGGCAATATTGCTTGCCCTATTTGCCTGTGAAGAAAATCGGTCTTTCGACCAATCCCTGCTTGATCCTGAGGTCCTTGATCACAACGTCCCCCTGGACGTGGAGCCCTATGCCGACGAGGAAATATTGAAGAATCTTGCTCCTATACGAGCCCGTTTTGACAATTTTGCGATCACCAAAGACAGCGAATTCATCAATGATCGAATGACCTCTTTTGGCAAGCAGATGCCCAAAACCATTTATGAACCGGTCAAGGACAAGGCTTTTCTCATGGCAGGATGGCAACTCACGTCCACATTGATCGTAGTAGGTGATGATGGCTTGATCGTGGTCGATCCGGGCGAAAGCGATGAAGCCTCCGAACGCATCTACGCTGATTTTAAAAAAGAAACGAAGATTGATTTACCCGTAAAGGCGGTCATTTATACCCATCGTCATCCCGATCACTCCTTCGGTTCAGCCGGTATGGGCGTTACTCAGGAGCAGGTAGATCAGGGCGATGTACGCATATTTGCTCATCATCAGTTCATGGAATATCTCGCCAATGATGCCAGTGTAGTCGGAAAGATCTTAACCGAGCGCACCGCCTACGGAGGAGCGACCTATCTCGGTCAAAATGAAAAAGGCTTGGTTCACGCCGGATTGGGCCCCACCTTTGCCGGAGGAAAAATTTCTTTTTACCGTCCTACCGACCTGGTGAATGGGAAGCTGGAGACTGAAGTTGCCGGGGTCAAGATCGTACTCTTTGAAGCCTATGGTGATGCCGAAGATGAGATCGATGTGTATTTCCCGGACATCCGTCACGTGCACGGCTCTGAGACCATACAGGGAGAGTCTTTCCCAAACCTCTACACCTTGCGGGGAACGAAGTACAGAGACCTGGTCAAATGGTACAAAGGCGTTGACAATTTATTGGACTACGCCAAACAAAGTGACAGTTATAGCCATTCCCACATGCGATCTTGGGTAGGCAACGACTTTATTGTGGAGCGTATCCAGAACTACCGCGATGCCATTCAGTATGTACACGATCAGTCCATTTACCACATTAATAAAGGCGCTACTGCGGAAGAATTGGTGGATTTAGTGCAACTCCCGCAACATTTGAAAAGCGATCCCTGGCTACAGGAATTTTATGGCAGTGTAGAACACGTAGTGCGTAATGTCTACAACGGTTATTTGGGCTGGTACACTGGAGATGCCACCCAATTAGCAACCCCTTCGTTTGAGCGTAAAGCCAAGCTTTATGTTTCTGCCCTGGGTGGTCGAGACAACATTCTAAAGATTGCTCAAGAGGCTATTGACGCTCAGGACTACGGCTGGGCGATGGAGATCACTACCCATGTGATAAGATCGAATCCGGAAGATCAGGAAGCTCGTAACCTCAAGGCGAAGGCTATGGAGGAATGGGGCTACGATCAGGCCAACATCTATTACCGCAATTTCGCCCTTTCCGGGGCTAAAGAATTGGATGGTTCTCTGGATAAATCAGGAGCTTTCGATTTTGCCAATCCGGTCATCATTGAACAGTTCGCCATTGGCACCATACTTGAAAATCTACGGGTTAGCGTGAATGCTGAAAAAGCAAAAGACGCCGATTTCAAAATTGGATTTAAGATCACTGATCGCGAGGAACAATTCGGTTTTCATGTCCGTAACGGTCTCGCTGCCTTCTACGAACGCATTCCAGAAAATGCTGATGTCGTGGTCAGTATCCCCAGCCAGGTGGTGTATGATTTCGTACTGGGTAAGGCCCGGGTTAAGGATGCCATAAACAATGGAAAGGGCAGTGCTGAAGGAGATTTGGATCAGCTAGATGTTTTTGCCAATTATTTTGACTTTGGAAAATCAAACATCAATTTGTCTTCACGATAAGCAGTTGCTGAGCAGCTAACTCACAGGAATCGCATGCCTTGCTGGAGAACTTCAGCTTTTACGTATGCCTAGAGTAACACCCTATGGATGTCGCCATACTCCCACTAGCTTTAACGGTCATGCTTGGACCTCAGATTCTGGTGGCCATGCTACTGGTCACCAGAGAAGATGCGGTCAGCAGTTCCTTAGTTTATGTTTCAGCAGTGGGGATTACTTTGTTAACGACCACCTATGTGTATTACCGTCTTGCTCAGGCGACCGATCTTCATACGCTGGCTGTAGGAAACAGACCCAGTTTTCGATATGTGCTTATCCTCCTGTTTATCTACCTCATTGGCCGATCGATCCTAAATCGCAAGCAAATCACGGAACCTCCAAAATGGATGCAGGGCATCACCAAAGCCTCCTACGGGAAGATCTTCGCTTTGGGATGCGCCTTAATTGCATTCATGCCTACCGATATAGCCGTTTCTTTTTCCGTTGGGAGCTTGCTCCATAGTCAAGATTTGATCTTTTGGAAAATACTCCCCTTCTTGGGTGTGGTTATGATTATCGCTGCGCTCCCCTTGCTGTTTTTTCTGGCGTTAGGATCACGCGGACCTCAGTATTTGCAACAGGTAAATCAATGGTTAAATACGCATGGCTATCTTATTAACGTCATCTTATTCTCCTACTTTATTTTTTTGTTAGTATGACCCGAGCACTTTATATTTTTAGATACAGTCTTCAGTATCACGTTAACTCTCGCGCTAAGCTCTTGAAAAGAAAGCCGCTGTCCCTTCTGCTTCTTCTCCTTCCACTACTTTCCCTGCAAGCCCAAAAATCAAACTGTGAATGCGAAAAAGACTTTCTTTTTCTTCATGAAAAAATCGAAAGAACACCGGCCTATAAAATTAATAGAACAGCTTATCAGTCGACACGGGCTGAATTGCAAAATGCCGCCAGCTCCGCGCAATCCCAGTATGAATGTTACCTGATTCTCAACAAACTCCTGCTTCCTTTAAACGATAACCACAGCCGAATCTACGGGATCGATCCGGGGGCGACCAGCGAACTTAGAAGTCGGCCGGAGGGTTTGGCTCCATTTAAAAAAACGGCCTTGTATTCGGCCTACCCTAAAACTGCGCTCGATCTCGACAGCTTAAAAATCGCGCTAAGCGATAAACCGGCGACCAATCTGGAAGGTATCTACACCCGTGGAGATTCCCTACGTATAGGGCTGGTAAAGACTCACAAGGTTGTAGAGTACCAGGCGATCGTGCTCAGCGAGGGCTTCGAGCTGTGGTCACCCGGAGAAGTCATTTATAGCTATATACCTTATGGGAACGACTATTTACTGGGGGTGGGCGGAGGCATTTCCTCCAAAAGAATGATCGCCTACACGGAGCGTATCGATCAGGGTACTTTTGCCTTTATGGGCTTTTCAAAACATTCGGAGCAGTTCAATTATGGGGCTAAACTGCCTACTGATAACCTCTATTTCCGCCAGGAACTTGGCCCGGAAATCACTTACCTGAGCGTAGGAAGTTTCAATTCCTGGTATCCTACCCTTTCAGACGCAGAAGCTTTTTATGCGTCTCTGGAAAACAGCTTGACTAAAGAGCATCTTATTCTGGACCTTCGCAACAATGGTGGTGGCGGTGAACGCAATTCTAACCTCCTCTTAAAAATCCTAAAGAAGTATGCAAAAGAGCATAACCTTTACGTACTTACCAATCACCGCACGGCCAGCAACGCGGAACAGTTTACCCACGAGTTACGTTCCTGGAAAAGGGCGACCATCTTTGGACAACGCACCAATGGAACCCTAGCTTATGAGATCAAAGACTCTTCCTATGAATTACCCTGCGGGCAATTTGTAGCCATACTCAGTTCGAAAAAGCATGCTGAATATCTTCCTTTTGAATCTCAAGGCCTAGAACCTGATCACCTTTTAGACCCCACCAGCGACTGGATTGAACAGGTGGTTGAGTATATTAGAAATCATTAAGCAAAAAATAAAACATGTACAGCTTTTTAAAATACCTTCGACCCCTAGGGGTCATCGCTTTAATTTTACTTTTGATCGGGTGCACTACGAGCCATTCCCCAGAACCTGAGATTGACCCGGACCCATCCAGTGAAAAAAAAGCCATTCTCGCTGCCTTAAATCAGGAAACCCAGGCGGCCTTCACTCGGGATTATGAAGCCTGGAAAAGCTACTGGATCCAGGAACCCTACGTCACTAAATATTATCTGCATCTTCCAGACAGCAGTTTTACCCAAACCGAAGGCTGGACCGCCATTGATGACTTTGTGCAAAGCTATATGACTGATCATCCTGAACCCGATCCGTTGCCTGCTCCATTAACCGAGGCTGATATCAGACTCTATGGCACCGGAGCCTGGGTTACTTACGAGCAAATCGATCCCGCCCGAGGGCGAAAAAAGGAAACCCGATTGATGGAAAAGGACAATGGTCAGTGGAAGATTGCCGGAATGAAAACCATTATTTACGGGGGTCATTAAGATTCTCGCTTGCGATTCAATTACGATCTGAACGCCTAAGCTTTTCTTTCCTAACTTACTAGAGCCAAAACAAAATCGTTATTAGATCCTCCTGTTAACTACGCGAGCATGCATGACCTTTTTCTCAGTTATTCAAAGTCCGATCTTAAGATCGCTAAAAAGATTGCTCAGGCGCTTGAAAAAGAAGGTATTGATGTCTGGTGGGACCACGATATTGCGACGGGAGATACCTGGGATACCGCTATTGAAAAGGCCATTGATAGTTGCCGCTGCGTCGTTGTGCTCTGGTCACCTAGCGCCGTCGATAGCGAGTGGGTGCGTATAGAAGCGGCTGAGGGTAAAAAACGGAATATTCTTATTCCTGTTCGAATTATCAAAACAGAGGTCCCTCTGGCCTTTCGCAGACGGCAGTATAGCGATCTTATCCAATGGTCCGGCAATCACAAAGATCCGGCCTTCCTCAAATTAGTGAACGATATCAAACAGGTGCTACAAGGTGCTAAAACCGCGCAGCAGGACTTGCTGACTCCAGCATCCAAAACCGAATCTAGTTATCCATTAAAGAAAAAACAGTGGACGGTCATTATTGGAGCGCTGCTGCTCATTACCGTTTTTGTTTTGTATTTCCAGGGGCAGCTATCTTTTCCATCTACGTCTGCTGAAAAGACTATTCCTCCTATTGACTTTAATGCTTCAAGCAATGCATTACCCCTTGTTTTTGAATCAGCAACGCTTTCGCGAAAGGATACTTTTTATATTGATCGTGATCGCACGGTGAACTTCCTTAAAGAAGCGATCGAACGGCACTATCAATTTTCTCAACCCCCGGAGCTGCAGCGTGAATTGGGAGAAGGAGGCATCATACAATCAGTTTTGTACAGTAATCAAAAACCGCTTCGAAATGAAAGTCTATCCCTCGAAGATGCCGGAATAGAGCCCTATGCACTGATCCAATTCAATTATCAGTTGATCGTTCGTTAGACCGACCGATGGACAAGCTATAATCGAGCCAGCACAAAAACATAATTATTTGATAATTAATTATTTACTATCTTACCTCATTGCAGTAAACCATCAAACCGATCGATAGTTCAAACGATGAATCTTAAATCATTACTTGTTTCAAGCTGTATTATTCTAGCGAGCTTTACCCCTAGGGTTAGCGCTCAAGATTCAATCGCTCCCGTTTCTTTCACGGGAATCGAAGATTCTATCGCCCTGGTTTTTTTATATCGTAAAGAAAGCAGAAAAGACACCTTTGCCATAGACCGCTCCTCGTCGGTTGGGTTTCTTAAAGAGCAACTCATCAAGCACTACGACCTTAAATTTCCACCACAGTTGATAGAAAGAGCCGCTTCGGGTGGATATAACTTGAATACGCTCTTATTGGCGAATCAACAGCCTCAATACAGGGAAGGGAATTCGATCCAAAACGCAGAAGTGGACCCATACGCCTTATTGGACCTGGACTTTATGATGACCCAAAACGCCATCATGGCCTGCCAACCCATCTCCATGGTCATACAAGTCGATGGCATTTCACCTGTCAAAGGAGTGACCCCCACTTTGACTATTGGAGGAACACATGTTTCTAGTGAAGTAACCGTAGCCAAGGACAAGTATCAGTTTTATTTTGATGCGATCGGTTTATGCAACTACAATTCTTGGATAGGCAAATTAGAACTCGGTGATGAGCGCTATTACCTGACAAATCCAGTTCAGGCTGACTTTAAAACTAAATTTGATGCCGATGATCAACTGATCTTCGAAGTTCCTGAAATCAAAGACTAATCGTGAGGATTCGAGAAACTTAAGGATACGTTGGATCATCGTATCCAAATCCTTCTTGTCCTTACGTACACAGGTTTTTTAATGAATACCCTGCTCTAGACTCCACGGTATCCCAAAATACTAGTCCCATTTACGCAACCATCCCATACTTTCGTATCTACTGATAAATCCTAACCATGCGAGCTATACTTTCCTTCTTGGTGTTAAGCCTATTCCTTTGCTCTTGTTCTAATGATGATGATGCCAGTGATCAACAACGCATAGATTACAATTTGTACACCAATGCTGCCCTTAACATTCCTGCTGAGGATGCCGACTTTTTCCTGGTTACCATAGCGGAGACCGGAGATCAATTGGTATTTGAGTATGTCCTGGATATCCCTTCCGACCCGGACATAGCTGATTCGGGCTTTCGCGAAAGCATACTCTTTGAGATCGATGCTTCAACTACAACATTTGAAGTCTCTGACGAGGATTTATTGACGATCAATCCCTATTACCGACAAAGCTGTTTCTGTGAAACGGTAGAAAGTGTCTTGATTCAATCCGGTACCATCAGCGGTACCCGCAGCGATCAAAACTCCTGGCAGATCGATATCGATGTGGAGATTGACCTGGGAGGTACTTTACCTCTTGAGAAACAAGTTTCGGGGGTGTTCCGTCAGAATTAAGCCCTAGATCCAGATAAACACGGCGATACCGACAAATACGATCAGTTGTGCCCAGCGCATGACCTGCCCGGCCCGTTGATTCTGTTCAATATAGTGCTTGATATGTCCGGCCAGTAAGGCGATTAGGGCGAAGAGTATAAAACTGACTCCCATAAACGTAAGACCCAGCACATAGAACTGCATCACAGTGTCTTCTTCCGGTTTCCACAAAAAAGCCGGAAAAAAGGCCAGAAAGAATAGGATCACTTTAGGGTTGAGCAAATTCATGGCTACGCCTTGCTTGAAGTAATTCCAGGGACTTTTTTGAGCGCCTCCGCCTTCCAGTTGGATGCTGCCGTCACTGCGGAACACCTGATACGCCAAATACAAAAGATAAGCCGATCCAAACACTTTGATGAGGGTCATCATCCAGGGGGAGGTGGAGATCAAAGCGGAGACCCCAAAGGCGATGAGGGTGGTATGTACAATGCAACCGGAAATAAGCCCACAAACGATGGCCAAGCCGCTTTTGCTTCCGTAAGCCATGCTTTGGGTCAGCACGAAAATGTTATCCGGTCCCGGAGAAAGGGCCAGAGCCGCAGTAGCCAGGCTGAATGAAAAAAGGGCTTCCCACATACCGATCTGATTTAGGCCTCCATCCGATCTAATAAGGCCTGATTAATAGCGCGGATCAAGCCCGGTCCTTCATACACAAAACCGGTGTAAAGTTGGACCAGACTGGCGCCGGCGTCCAATTTTGCTAACGCATCTTCAGCGGTCATGATTCCCCCCACACCAATGATGGGAAAACTCCCCTGACTGTGCTCGTGCAAAAACCGGATAACCTCTGTACTTCTCTGGGTCAATGGTTTGCCACTCAGGCCGCCAATCTCTTTGCGATGCTTCCCATGAAGATCCTCCCGCGCGATGGTGGTGTTGGTCGCTATGACACCGTCAATCTGCGTATCCGAGACGATACCAATGATATCCATCAACTGCTCATTGGTCAGGTCTGGAGCGATCTTAAGCAGTAACGGCTTGGGATGATCCTTGCTTTTATTGAGGCCCTGCAATCGGATAAGGAGTTGAGTAAGCGGTTCCCGGTCTTGCAGTTCGCGAAGACCCGGAGTATTGGGAGAGCTGACATTGACCACAAAGTAATCCACATGATCGAACAAGGCTTCAAAGCAGCGCTCGTAGTCTTCGGCAGCCACTTCATTGGGCGTCGTTTTGTTCTTCCCAATATTGCCTCCCACCAGCACCTTTCTTTTTCGACGCAATCGGGCTACAGCCTCTTCTACCCCATCATTATTAAATCCCATGCGGTTGATGATGGCTTGATCTTCCTTCAAGCGGAACAAGCGTTTTTTTGGATTCCCGGTTTGGGGTCGAGGCGTTACCGTCCCGATTTCAATAAAACCGAAGCCCAGATCGGCCAGTTCATTCACCCCTTTAGCATCCTTGTCAAAGCCGGCGGCCAGGCCTACCGGATTGGGGAATTTCAGGCCGAAAACGGTACGCTCCAGACGCGGATCGTTGTTGGATTTCGCTTTCGCGAAAGCGGAAACCAAGCCGAGCCTTCCCATAAATTTGAGCGCCTTAAAACTAAAATGATGAACACCTTCCGGATCGAACTGAAATAAGAGGGGTCTGATGATGGATTTATACATAAGGAATCAATTCCGGCAAAGGTAATTCCTGTAAGCTCGTTGACCCAAATGCGAGCGGATAAATTGACGATTTGTATTCGATTTGCATGCCTTTGAATTAATTTTGAAAGCAGGAACAACCGCCATGATTGATAAAGAAAAACTGATCCAGCGTTTCATCAGCTACGTGACCATCGACACCGAAAGTGATCCGGAAAGCAACACGACGCCCAGCACGGAGAAGCAATGGGTACTCGCCCGAAAACTAGCAGACGAACTCAAAGCCATGGGCCTGGCCGAGGTAAGTATAGATGATAAGGCTTACGTGATGGCTACCCTACCCTCCAATGTGGCACATGAGGTACCTGCCATTGGGTTTATTTCCCACTTCGACACCACGCCCGATTTTACCGGGGCCGGAGTACGACCTCAGCGCATAGACGACTACGATGGCGGAGACATCCTTTTGAACGAGGAAGAACAAATCGTCCTCTCGCCCAAAGAATTTGAGGATCTGCTCCTCTACAAAGGGCAAACCTTGATCACTACCGATGGAACAACCTTATTGGGTGCCGATGACAAGGCCGGGATTACCGAGATCATGGAGGCAGTTCAATACCTGATACAACATCCGGAAATAAAGCACGGCCCCATCAAAATAGGCTTCACCCCCGATGAGGAGATCGGTCGGGGTGCCCATCACTTC
Source organism: Flavobacteriaceae bacterium YJPT1-3 (assembly GCA_029866965.1). GTDB lineage: Bacteria > Bacteroidota > Bacteroidia > Flavobacteriales > Flavobacteriaceae > Croceiramulus > Croceiramulus getboli. Next base: position 43,432 of record CP123444.1, read on the forward strand.
GACGTGGAGCAATTTGGCGCCCAATGGGCCTATACGATGGACGGGAGCCAGGTGGGCGAACTCGAGTATGAGAATTTTAATGCAGCAGGAGCCGTAGTCACGGTCAAAGGGAAAATGGTGCACCCCGGTATGGCCAAGGGCAAGATGATCAACAGCCTATACATTGCACAGGATTACATCAACTCCTTACCGCGCTTAGAAACGCCTGAACATACTTCCGGACGCGAAGGCTTCTTTCATCTCTCCGAGATCCAGGGGGATGTAGAGGAAACCAAACTGGAGTACATCATCAGAGATCACGACAAGGGGCACTTTGAAGCGCGCAAGGCCATGATGCGGCAATTGGCTGACGAGATCAACCAGCAGTACGAACGTCATGCGGTCTCGGTAGCCATAAATGATCAATACTACAATATGCGCGAAAAGATCGAGCCCGTTATGCATATCGTAGACCTGGCCGAACAGGCCATGAAGGCCCTGGACATTGAGCCCATCATCAAACCCATACGCGGGGGTACCGACGGTTCACAACTGAGCTATATGGGCCTGCCCTGCCCCAATATTTTTGCCGGGGGACATAATTTTCACGGGCGTTATGAGTACGTACCAGTAGAAAGTATGATCAAGGCAACTCAGGTGATCATTACCATCGCTGAACTCACTGCAAAAAAATACGCCTCCTAGAAGCAACCTTTTTTACTTGTATGTATCTTATTTAAAATCAATCTAAATAATTTACATGAAACAATTCGTAGTTGCCCTCGCCTTAGTGATCTCCGGCCTTTTAAGTGCCCAGGAAGACAATCCCTCTCCATTTCTCGAAAATCAACCCCGTCACGAACTTCGTCTAGACGCTATTGAGCTTATAGCCGTCAGCGCACTGGAGTTGAGCTATGAGTACGTCATCAGTCAGTATTCGGGTGCCGGAGCTTCGTTGACCATCAGTCTGGACAGCGATTCTGTATCGGAAGAGAACTGGAAGTTCACTCCTTTTTACCGCCAGTACTTCTTCAACAATCAGGACTATGGAGCCCGCGGGTTTTTCGCCGAGGCCAATCTGCAAGTCGCTTTTTTAGAAGATCCACCTTGTGAAGAATGTGTGGAGCTGGGCGAGCGCGCCGATTTTACCACCATGGGTGCCGGCCTGGCCTTGGGTCAAAAATGGTTAAGCCGCAATGGCTTCTCTCTGGAACTAAGCGCCGGTATAGGTCGCTACTTCATCAATAACCAGGACCGCGATTTTTATTTTAGAGGCGGTGTTCTGGTAGGCTATCGCTTTTAGAAAATAAAAACCCGAGGCTCACGCCTCGGGTTTTTATTTGCATCTATTCGGCCCTATTTCTTTTTGGCCGGTGGAGCATTTAATTTACTGCTCATTTCCATGGAGATGGCAGACTGTTCCATTTTTACTTTCCCGGCTCCTATCTCGATCACACAAGTGCCGTCGTTATTGAGATCCAGTACCTTCCCGTGCATACCGCTTTTGGTGATCACACGATCCCCTCGCTTAAGGCTGCTGGCAAAGGCTTTTTCTTTTTTCTGCTTACGCATCTGGGGCAAGATGATAAACAGGTAAAAGACAATAAAAATGAGTATAAACGGTAAAAACTGTTGTATTTGCTCCATGAATTAGACTTATGCTCCGGCTTTAGGTACTACGAAAGCGTTGATTTTCACTTGCTCCGTTCCGGCTTCAGTATTGGTTTTGATGGTTACGGTTTTAGTCACCGCATTGGTCCCGCTACCGTTGTATTTCACAAGAAGCTCTCCTTTTTCTCCCGGTTGTACAGGCTCCTTAGAGTAAGAAGGTACAGTACATCCGCAAGTACTTTTAGCATCAACGATCACTAAAGGTGCCTTACCGGTATTGGTAAAGGTAAATACGTGCTCCACATTGTCATTCTTGTTGATCGTTCCAAAGTCAAACTCCGTTTCGTCAAAAGTCATGACCGGGAAAACAGCCGCTTCTGCATCTCGTGCAGCAGCAACTTCCACATTCTCTTCTTTTACTTTGCTCGAGGCATCCTCTTTACACGCTGTAAACGCTACAGTGGCCACAGCAGCAAGCATTAAAATTCCTTTTTTCATTTTGTTAAGTATTAAAGGGTTATAAGTAGGTCGCAAAAATAAGATAATTTTTCATTCAATCAGTCCGCGCCCGGTTTTGTTCAATTTGCCCTCCTTTTTGTACTCGCGTTTCATACGGTCTAAGATCCCGTTGATGAAGATACTGCTCTTGGGAGTGCTGTATTCTTTGGCGATCTCCAGATACTCATTGATGGAGGCCTTTACCGGTATCTCCGGGAATTTTTGAAATTCACATAGGGCCATAGTGATCAGTACCAGATCGATCTCAGCGATGCGGTCTTTATCCCAGTTGGGCGTACGCGTGATCACCTCCTGAGTCAGCGACTCCCGGCTTTGAGCCGCCCGTAGAAACAAGTTTTTGGTAAACTGCTCGTCGTCCTCGTCTTTGTACAAATTGATAAGCACAGCACCTTCAGGGCTCGCCGGTTTCAGCTTACCCAATTTTTTTACGATGGTCGTATTTACTAAAGGCAGGTCATCTACCCAGGTGATCTTTTGATCTTCCAGGTAATCGTAGAGCTTTTCATTGGGCGCAATGACCTGTTTGAATAGATCGATCACAAAGGCCCGATCTTCCTTAAAGCTGTCTGTTTCAGACTCCATGTATTCCTGATACACGCTTCCGGCTACCATCTCGTGGTACAGTATATCCACATACTCATCGTCCAATTCCCAGTTCTTGAGCTTGCGCTTTTTCAATTCCTGTTGCAGCAATTGATTGTCCTGAAAATAGTTCAGAACCCGGTTATTGATGAATTTTTGATTGGGATTGCGCTCGGCTTCGGTGGCCAGGTGCTTTTTCTGAGAGATGTCCATGTACGCTTTCGCGAAAGCGTGCACTTTGACCAGCAATTGAAGCTCGAGGAGGTATAAATCGTACATCTGACCAATACTCTGATGCAGGAATTTCTCCTCTTTATCCAGATTAGGTTGTTCCATTTTCTGCATCGCGTAGAGCGATTGCATCACTTTTACACGAATGTGTCTTCGATTTAGCATAGCTTCAATGAACTTTTTGCGGTTTTGGCAACAGGTCAACTATCCACTACCTGACCCAGCGCAAAAATACTTTTTTTCAAAAACTAAAAGCCCGTTGACCGGAGAAATTACATTCGCCCGCGTAGAAGATGATTAATTCAAGCGTAGTGATCTGCATATCTGTCTGAATGGGTATCTTTGGCCTTGCTAAGAAAAAGACCGACCTCATTATCCAAACGCTATGGGAGCACTGTGGAGCCTCAATCATTATTTGCTTAAATACAAGTGGCGCCTAATTTTGGGCTTCTTTATCGTTCTGCTCGCTCGGGTACTGGCGATTTTGACGCCCAAGTTTTCCGGAGACATGATCGAAACGCTGGAAGATTATATCCGGAATGACAGCATGACCCTGGCCGAATTGAAAGAATCGCTGCTGATCACCCTGGGATTGCTGCTGGGAGCAGCACTGCTTTCCGCCTTTTTTACCTTTTTGATGCGGCAGATGTTCATTGTTGTTTCCCGCTTTATTGAGGCCGATCTTAAAGACGACATTTACGAACAATACCAGCGGCTCTCCTTAAGCTTTTATAAACAGAACCGCACCGGAGATCTGATGAACCGCATCAGCGAAGACGTATCCAAAGTACGCATGTATTTGGGTCCGGCCATCATGTACGGCGTTACTACGCTCATTCTCTTCGCTACCATCATTCCCTACATGTACAGTCAGGCCCCTACCCTAACCTTATACACGCTGATCCCCTTGCCTATTCTTTCGGTAGCCATCTATCAGTTGAGTCGGGCCATTCACAAACGCAGCACCGTGGTCCAGGAGTTTCTTTCCAAGCTGAGCACCTTTACCCAGGAATCGTTTAGCGGGATTGGAGTGATCAAAGCCTACGGAATGGAACCGCAGACCTATGATAATTTTGCCGGACTCAGTGAAGAGAGCAAAGAAAAAAACCTCGACCTGGTGCGGGTACAGGCTTTTTTCTTCCCGCTGATGATTGCCTTAATCGGGGTGAGTAATCTCTTGGTTATTTACATAGGTGGACGACAGTACATCGACGGAGAGATTCCCGATCTGGGGATCATCGTAGAGTTTACCATCTTCGTCAATATGCTTACCTGGCCCGTGGCCAGTGTGGGCTGGATCACCTCGTTGGTTCAACAAGCAGAAGCCTCTCAGGTACGCATCAACGAATTTTTAAAGATTGAACCCAAGATCGAAAATAAGGTCAATCAGCACAGTGACATTCAGGGAGCCATCCAATTTAAGAACGTTAGCTTTACCTACGAAGACACCAACATAACTGCCCTAAAAAACATCAGTTTTGAAGTCGCCTCCGGCGAAACGTTAGCCATCGTCGGGCGCACCGGTTCTGGAAAATCCACTGTACTCGAACTCCTGGGCCGACTCTACGACATTGAGAACGGCCAATTACTCATAGATCATACGCCCATTGACCAACTGCATTTGGATGATCTGCGATCGGCCATTGGCTATGTACCCCAGGATGCCTTTTTGTTTAGCGACACCATCAAAGAGAACATCAAATTCGGTAAAGCCGATGCCAGCGATGAAGAGGTAGAACAAGCGGCACGTGCGGCAGCCGTGCATGACAACATAGCAGAATTCAATAAGGGATATGACACGGTACTGGGCGAACGCGGAATCACATTGTCGGGAGGACAGAAACAACGAGTTTCTATTGCCAGAGCGCTCATCAGAGATCCACAGATCCTATTGCTGGACGACTGTCTCTCGGCCGTAGATACAGAAACGGAAGAAGAGATCTTAAAGAATTTAAAACGGGAAACCCAGCAAAAAACGACCATTATTGTAAGTCACCGGATTTCTTCAGCCAAAAATGCCGATACGATCCTCGTTTTGGAAGAAGGCCATATTGTGCAACAAGGCACTCATGATGAACTCATTAAGAATGAAGGCTACTATCGCGAACTCTATGAAAAACAACGTGACGAAAAAGATTTGTAATCGTTTTGTTGTATCCGTTTGATTTTTTTTCATTTTTGATGCTTATGTTAAAACAATCTAAATTCTGATTATGGGCCAATACGACGGGCAGGCGAATGAAGAGATTTTCTCAAAAGTGATGCGAGCAGGTAGAAGAACGTATTTCTTCGATGTGCGTTCAACCAAAGCCGGTGACTATTACCTGACCATTACCGAAAGCAAGAAGTTCACCAATGACGATGGATCGTTTCACTACAAGAAACACAAGATCTACCTGTATAAAGAAGACTTCGCCGATTTTACGGAGCACCTCCAGGAGATGACTGATTTTATTTTGGAGCAGAAAGGAAACGAAGTGATTAGTGAGCGTCATCAAAAAGACTTCAAAAAAGAAAATCAAGACGATAAAGAGGAAGTCACCGCTCCGGCAGAAAGCAGCGTCGATAAGTTTACTGATATAAGCTTCGACGATATCTAAGCTTAGGCTCTTAAAAATATCTTAAGACCGTTCTCCTAACATGGGGAACGGTCTTTTTATTTATATCTTCCTGCCACTAAAAATTTCTGACTATGCAAAAATTGTTACTCTCGCTCTGCTTACTCTTTTGTTTCACATTTTCCTGGGCCCAGGAGGGCAACCCGTCTATGGACTATTACCTTCCGGATGGGGTGACCTATGATGCATCCATTCCTACCCCTGAGGAGGTGATTGGGTTTGTACCCGGAAAGTGGCACGTCAGTCACGATAAATTGGCTCAGTACATGATGAAACTCGCAGAGGTGTCCCCGCGTATCACTATTGAAAATCGCGGCAAAACATTTGAAGAGCGACCGGTTCTTTTATTGACCATCACAAGTCCTGCCAATCATCAAAACATCGAACAGATCAGACAGAATCATGTCGCTTTGACCGAAAACGGTGCGGCATCGCTCAATACAGAAAACATGCCCGTGGTGGTGTATCAGGGTATGTCCATACACGGGAACGAACCCAGTGGGGCCAATGCCGGTCTGGTACTCGCCTATTATTTGGCGGCTGCTCAGGGACCCAAAATAGATCAACTGCTCAACAATACGGTCATCTTATTTGACCCTTCGTTCAATCCGGACGGCTTACAGCGTTTTGCCTATTGGGCCAATACCAATAAAGCACAGAACATCAATGCAGATCCGCAGGATCGCGAATACGATGAAGTCTGGCCGGGTGGACGCACCAATCATTACTGGTTTGACATGAATCGGGATTGGCTGCCGGTACAATTGCCGGAGAGTCGGGCACGGATCAAAACCTTCCACGACTGGTATCCTAGCATTTTGACCGACCATCATGAGATGGGTAGTAACTCGACCTTCTTCTTCCAACCGGGAATCCCTTCACGCACTCACCCACTCACCCCGGACATGAATCAGGAACTGACCAAAGAGATCGGAACCTATCACGCCAAAGCCCTGGACGGAATCCAATCCCTCTACTACAGTGAGGAGGATTACGACGATTTCTATTATGGTAAAGGATCGACCTTTCCCGATATCAACGGAAGCATTGGAATTCTTTTCGAACAAGGGAGCTCGCGCGGACATGCCCAGGAAACGGACAACGGAATACTCACCTTCCCCTTTACCATCCGCAATCAATTTACAGCCGCTTTATCCACCCTGGAAGCTGCTCAGAATATGCGGGTCAAGTTGCTCAACTACCAACGCAATTTTTACAAGGAAGCTCGTCAGGAAAAACTTAAAGGCGCCTACGCCTTTGGGGATGAAAAAGACGCGGCCTCGGTATACCACTTAGCTGAAATCCTGGACCGCCATCAGATTAAATTTCACGAGGTGGCTTCTGATTTTAAAGCCAATGGAAAAACCTTTAAGCCCGGTTACAGCTATATCGTACCTAAAGATCAAAAACAACAACGCCTACTGAAGGCCATGTTTGAACGACGCACCCAGTTTGAGGACAGTCTGTTCTATGATATTTCGGCCTGGACCTTCCCGCTTGCTTTTAATTTGGATTTTACGGAGAATGCCTCCCTGTCGAATGCAGGTGCTGAAGTCACCAACCTGGAACAGCGTAAACCTCAGACTGTGGCTCCGTCCAATTACGCCTACCTTATGGAGTGGCACGAATATTATGCGCCTAAAGCCTTAAATGCCATTCTGGAAAAGGATTTAAGGGCAAAAGTGGCCATGCAACCTTTTTCTCTGGGAGGAAAACAGTACGATTACGGGACCATCATGATCCCGGTTCAGGATCAGGAACTCAATCAAAAGGCGTTAGCTGAGTTCCTCAATGAGGTCGCCTTAGCGAGTCACATTGACATTACGGCGGTGAATACCGGTCTGTCTGAAGGATCTGATCTGGGAAGCCGCGAATTTAGAGCTTTAAAACCGGCCAAAATAGCCCTGGTCGTGGGCGAGGGAGTGACTTCCTATGATGCCGGAGAGATCTGGCACTTGCTGGATACGCGTTATGACATCAAGGTCACCAAACTGGACACCCGAAATTTCGGTCGCACCGACCTCAGCACCTATACCGATATTATTCTTCCCAATTCCTGGGGTAGTGCCTTGGGTAAAAATGATGCTGAAAAACTTCAAGCCTGGGTGCGCAATGGCGGAACGCTCATTGGATACCGCAACGCAGCCCGTTGGTTTAAAGCCAACAAAATGCTCGATATTGACTTTGTAGAGACCGAGAATCCGGCTACAAACGTAAGTTTTGAACAGCGCGGCGATTTTAATGGGGCGCAGGTTATTGGGGGTGCCATATTTGAAGCCAGCCAGGACCGATCCCATCCCATTAATTTTGGATACAAAAATGACCGGATTCCGCTGTTTCGAAATACGACCTTGTTTGTCAAGGCTGACTCGACCAGCTACAGGAATCCCATTCAGTACACCAAGAATCCACTCTTGAGCGGATACATCAGTAAGATCAACTTAAAAGCCATTCCGGAGACCCGACCTTTTGTACATCGCAGTCTGGGACGTGGGGAAGTGATTTTATTTACCGACAACACCAACTTCCGAGCGTTCTGGTATGGAACCAATAAGCTAATGATGAATGCTATTTTCTTTGGGGACGAAATGTAATTTCACCTATAATGCAACTAAAAACCGAAGTTCCCGCTTCGGTTTTTTTTGTCCAAAATCTTTGTAAATCCTTCCATTTATGGGGTTCCCTACATCAAGAGACAGTCAATGCTGAAAATCTGCTATTTTTGAATACCAAACTATCAGGGAGTGAATTTCATCATCGTACTTTTTCTGTTTTTTGCCTTTCTGGGGGTCCTCATTGGCTTTTTCTTTTTCTTAAAAAAGAAAGGTGATCGTTTGGCCAATGGTATTCTTGGTCTCTATACCATACTGTTTGCTTTTGAATTGATCAACAACTGCCTGCGCTGGTCGGGAGATCTCAATACCGCCACCTTTGTTCATCTCAATTTCACCCATTTTCCACTTTGGTTGGTCTACGGACCCCTGGTCTATATCTATGTCAGGCGGGTCATCACGACCAAAGGCTTACAAAAAACAGACCTCGTCTTTCTGATCCCTCCCTTGATCGTTATTGGCCTAATGGCTCCCTTTTACCGCTTATCTGCAGCGGCTAAACTGGATGTGCTGCAAGAGGGTACGATTAGGGAACATGTATTTTTTCCGTCCTATACGATATGGATCATCATTGCTTTTATGTTTTTCTATGCGGGTCTCACCTACCTCACCTTTAAGCGGCGCAAAGAAGTAGGCTTTCGCGAAAGCAAATGGCTGCAATGGTTTGTAGGTTCCTACCTGGGCTTTGTACTGGCTTTTTTCGCTTACTTCTTCCTGATCCGGTTTGAGATCATGGATCCGCAATACGATTATTTCATCGATCTGGCCATTGTTCTGTTCATCAGTTTACTGGCCTTTTTTGGCTTTGTTCAACCGGAAGTTTTCGACGGAAAATCACTGCAGGAAGTGGTTCCTTTCGTCAAATACCGAAAGACGGGAATTACAGAATCACTGGCGCTGGAGATGATGGAAAAGCTCATGCGCATCATGGATGAAGAAAAGCCCTATTTGGATAACGAGCTCCGTCTGGATGATTTGGCCGACCGACTCAACCTTTCCCGTAACAATGCCTCTCAGATCATCAATGAGCAATTCAATCGTTCGTTCTTCGACTTTGTCAATGAATATCGCATTGAAGAAGCGAAGCGCTTGATCGAACAGGGAGCGCTGCAGGAAAGTACCGTAGCACAATTGGCCTATGATGTCGGTTTTAATAATCGAGCGTCTTTCTATAAGGCCTTTAAAAAATTTGCTCAGGGAAGCCCCAAGGAATATATGGAGCATGCCAATGCTTCCTAAGAGTAAGAAATAAGTAATTAGGTGTCAAGGTATATAGGCACAGACACTTTATAGTTAGGAACAATGTAGTTTTCGATCATCAAAAAACAACAGTTATGAAATTCATCCTTAGCCTAATCATCAGCTTTGTCCTCCTCTTCACATTGACCACCTGTGATCGTGAGCCCAACTACACCATAAGCAGCGAACCTGAAGAGGATCAATTTGTAGAAGTAGGTGGTGAAATTATTGCCGATGGCTGTCCTGGAGGTTATTATCCCGATTGGTCAACCTCAGAATACGTATTGCCTTACCCTGTGGGCAAGGAATACAATGTGGATCTAAGCCATTGCAGCGGATCGTTTCACAGCGAAGGCGAACCGGATCAGTTTGCGATCGACTTCTCCATGCCCATAGGCGAAGTCATTACTGCTAGCCGGGCAGGTACCGTCGTTTTCGTTGAAGAATCCGGACCGGACGGTGGATTCCCCAACAATGTGGTGGTTATCCAACACAGCAACAACACTTACGCGGCCTATGCCCACCTGACTAAGTCGGGCGCCCTGGTTGAAGTCGGTCAGGAAGTCGAGCAAGGAGATGAAATTGGATTGAGCGGGGCCACAGGCCTGGCCGGTTATCCTCACTTGCATTTGGTATTCATTACCGGTAGTCTGGAGTGGCCCTACACCTCCTTCCCGGTCACCTTTAAGAACACCATCCCCAACCCTAGAAGTCTTGCGAGTGGTGCGCGCTACCCGGCCCTTCCTTATGATTAAAAAATGGCGATCATTTAACAATCCATGCTGACCCCTGCATTCAATTAAGCTGTACTTTTCAGCTAAAAATGATTAATTACCAGGTTAAACTCGAGCAGATCAAGACCGTGGATGAATTTCCCCAGCATTGGTCTTCTGATGATTATCGCAATGTTCTCACGCAGCTCGATGTTGATGACATTCAAGGTATAGACGATGGTGACCTCAGGGAATACCTCTTCATGGCCCTGACCGATCTGGAACCTCAGGGGGCCGCCTTTGAAGTGCTTCATTATCGTTTAAAAGAGCAGCTATCAGAGGGACAATTGAAGCAGATCGCTCACGATATGCTGGAAGACCGGATTGCCGAAGAATACGCAGATATCTCCCTGCATGACGTACTTTACGATTGTAACCAACTTTTATTTAAAGCTTTCAGAGGGCAATTCCCGAACATCAAAGCGACGCAAATTCGCTGTTCCCTCATGCCCATGAGTAAGAACGCCCCTGCTTTGAGTCCGGAGATCATCTTGAAAGCGCTGGATCAGGGACTGACCTCCAACAACATCATCAATCGCCTTTTTGAAGATCAACTCGCCGGTAAGATTCCCTTTCCGGAAGCGGAGCACGTGATCTGGGAGTGGCGCAGCGTTAGAGAACATGAGGTGGAATTTACGACCTCCGATTATTGGCTCAGTAAAGAAGATTTTACGCAATCTGAATTTGTGGGTCAGGTCCATCTTCTGGAATCCTAAATCGCTTGTGATCAGCATGCACGAACATAATTAGGTACTTATCCGTTTATTAAGCCTACCTTTACGGCTTGAATTAATTTATGACATTTGAACATTTAGGTTTAGTGCCGCCATTACTACGTGCACTGCAAGATCAAGGATACGAACATCCCACACCCATTCAGGCTCAAGCCATTCCCATACTACTCAAAGGACGCGACCTCTTAGGCTCTGCGCAAACAGGTACCGGTAAAACCGCTGCCTTTACGCTTCCCATCCTCCAGAAGTTATATCAGAACGAAGGTTCGGGAAAGCGCAAGGTCAAAGCACTCATCGTCACCCCTACTCGCGAACTCGCCCTCCAGATCGATGAGAACTGTAAAGCCTACGCGAAATATACGCAGCTGCGATCGACCGTTATTTTTGGCGGGGTAAAACAGCATAAACAAGTTCAGGCACTGCGCAATGGCGTTGATATTCTGGTGGCTACCCCCGGTCGTCTACTGGATTTAATGGGGCAAGGATACATCTCGCTCAATCATTTGGAATTCTTCGTATTGGATGAAGCTGATCACATGCTTGACATGGGATTCATACACGACATCAAAAAAATTGTCGCTCAATTGCCTAAACAAAGGCAATCACTCTTTTTCTCAGCCACCTTGCCTAAAGAGATCCTGGCCTTGAGTAAATCCATCGTGGGTAACCCGGAACGGGTAGCCATAGAACCGGAACAAGCCACGGCAGAGAAAATCGATCAGGAGGTATATTTCGTTTCTAAAAAACAAAAAATTGAATTACTGACCCATCTCTTAAGCGAAGAAGTAGATGAAGACGTGCTCGTTTTTTCACGCACCAAACACGGTAGCGACAAGATCGTACGCAAGCTCACCAAGGCCGGATTCAAATCGATGGCCATCCACGGAAACAAGTCCCAGAACGCACGCCAACGGGCACTACGTGACTTTAAAGAAGGGGATGTTCGCGTCTTGGTCGCCACAGACATTGCCGCGCGTGGGATTGATGTAGAAGAATTGCCTTTTGTGATCAACTACGACCTACCCAACGTTTCAGAAACCTATGTGCATCGTATTGGCCGTACGGGACGCGCTCAGGCCAGTGGTATGGCTTTATCGTTCTGTGATTGGGAAGAACGCAGCTACCTCAGAGATATTGAGCGGTTGATTGACCAGAAACTAGAGGTGGTTGAAGACCATCCTTTTGTGGAAACAGAGGCTCCGGCTCAGCAAGCATCCGGCTCAGGAAACTCCGGAAGGTCTTCGGGGAATCAGGGCAATCGTAACCGCTCCCGCAGAAACCATTCGCGAAAGCGTAACTATTAAAAAAAACCGCCGAAGCGGTTTTTAATCAGACATGGTCTAGCGATTTTTCCAATAGGTCTTTCATCGTAAAGACCCCGTCGGTGCCCAGGTCAGGCTGCCAATTTCGATTTGCGCCCAGGTAGGAATTTGGGTCCAACTCTAACAAGGCCAAGATCACCTCAGCCGTTAGCGTCGCACCCACAGGACCCAGACCTTCGGCGATCTTGAACCCGTCTTTATCTTGACGGCCTATTTCTCCGGCTTCAGCGAGTATGTATAACCAAAGCGGCGTACCGGCATCCAGATCGATGTCAAATCCACTGGTGGCATTTTTCAAGAAGGTCTTGATCTGATTGATCTCAGCCTCGTCGCGGTTCAGGCAGCGCGCGATGGTCTCGCCGGAAGGCAGCAGAAAACTTTGGCCACGCATCAGGTTTCTGGTCGCCAAAGAACTCATGGAGGAAGGCGGTTGAATAAAAGGCAATTCCAACAAGGTACTGGCCATATGGATATCCAATTTGGCGGCCCGTTGATAGGTGCCGTCAAAATCAAAGAAACGCTCCCAATCGATCACCTGATTTTGAGAGGTGATCTTGCTGAATCCACCACCCACTTGATTGGAAAAGAGATCATGGGTACTGCCTCCATTATTTAGTTGTACTTTTTGGGTAATCATCGAATGTCCGAAGCGGTAGGACCCCACTGAAAATTCTACTGGAATGTAGGCTCTGCTGCATGGCTGATAGGCTGTACGGCCCTGTCCCAGTATTCGATCGACCACAACTTCTCCGCACATCACGGGCAGGAACTCATTGACCACGATCCATTGATAGTGCCAGGTGGTCAAGCGGCGGGCTTCTTCATACACTTCTTTGGCATCATAATCAGGATGGGCAGCAGCCACATCGTTATACAACTCATTGTAAAATCGGATGAAAGCCAATTGCAATTGAGAAACAATACGATTCTCATCATTTCGGGGATCACCAATCAGAGCCCGGCCTTCGCCGTTTCGCGGCAGGTCATGCTTTTCGGTATTCTGGCCCTGTCCTAAATTGTTGTTGGTCGCTCCGGTCAGCAGCCTAAGGCTGTCCGCTTCGTAGAGAAAAGGCTCATCTTCCGGTCCTTCGCCAAAAATACAGTCGAGGTCCAAACTAGGTGTTCTGAAATTCTCGATCTCTCCCGGTTGATTATTGCGACCAAAAGAAGAGGTGGTATCCAGGGTAATGTCATGGTCGATGAATTGACCGAAGTACACCATCCCTAGAGGCACCGCCTGAGTAAGATCATCGGTAGTCCCTCCATCCATAGGCCCGGACTTTTTTCCGAGTTCGATCAAGGTCTTAGGATTGAGGAATAAAGGAGCATGACCATGGAAGATGCGACCAAAACGGCCTATGCGCTCTTCACTGAGGGAACGATGGGCACACATATGCGCGAGTTGTGGCATTGCTTTCATACCGTGGTGGTTAAATGTTGACATGGATACTGGATTTTAGTTTTAATTCCAAAAGTAAAAGAGATAACCATTTACATAACAGCACATTGCACCCTTTTTAAATAGGATAAAAACCCCTAAAATCTCCAGGTAAATTTCTGGCTAAGCCGATGATCACCCCTGGAGATAAGACACTGATTCACGGGATATTATAAGCTTTAACTAAATTTTGGTATTGTTTTTTTTCGTATCTTAGATAGAATTCCTAAACATCAATAATCATGAGAAAAACGTTCGACATCAAAAACCCCATGCGCGCCTTCTCTGTTCTTGCCACATTCCTGATCGTATTTTGTGCGATTCCCGGATATGCGCAAGAGGAAGAGAACACAGACTACAACCAATACCAGGGAGAAGTTGTAGATAGTGACAACAACGATCCCCTGGTCTTTGCCACCCTTTATGTGGACGGCACCAACATTTCAACAGTGACGAATTCAGAAGGAGCATTTCTGCTGAAAACGCCCAAGGAAATGAATGAGGGAGACGTGACCATCTCCTTTTTGGGCTACCAGAGTAAAACCATAGCCCTGGCTGATCTTAAAGCCAAACGCAATCGTATCGAACTGAAGGAAACCGCAGTAGAATTACCTACGGTGAGCTTTGAAGTTCCTAGCGATGCCGAAAAGCTGGTTCGGGCCACCTTAAAGAAGAAAGGGGAGAACTACTTTGACAATCCCACCAAAATGACGGCTTTTTACCGGGAGACCATCAAAAAGCGTCGTCGTAATGTTTCCTTGTCAGAAGCTGTAGTCAACATTTACAAAGAGCCCTACGATTCTAACAAAAGAGATCAGGTGCAATTGTACAAATCACGCAAGAGCACCGATTACGATCGTCTGGATACCATCGCTCTTAAATTACAGGGAGGACCCTTCAATACCCTCTTTTTAGATATCATGAAGTATCCGGAGTATATTTTTACTGATGAAGATATCAATCTGTATGACTTTAAATTGGCCAGACGTACGGTGGTGAATGATCAGTCGGTATACATCATCGATTTTAAGCAAAAAGAAGATATAGCCGAGTCGCTTTACGAGGGGAAATTATACATTGATCCGGTCAACAAAATTCTGGTAAGCGCTATTTATTCTTTAAACATCAAGGATAAAAATCAGGCCGCGAGCTATTTCGTAAAACGTAAACCCAACAAGGCCGATGTATGGCCTACAGAAGTTTCTTATCGTGTCGATTATCGAGAAAAAGATGGAAAGTGGTACTACGGATACAGTAATGCATTGCTTGAATTTAAAATTGACTGGGATGACCGCCTGTTCAATTCTGTGTACAGCATGACCTGTGAAATGGCCGTAACCGACTGGAAGAAGAATTCAGAGAAAAATGCGCTTAAGAATCGGGATCGTTTGAAATCATCGATCATTCTGGTGGACGAAGCCAGTGGATTTTCAGACCCAGATTTCTGGGGTGAGTACAACATCATCGAACCCGATAAATCCATTGAATCAGCGATCAAAAAGATCCAAAGACAATTGCGTCGGGCGGGCAATGGTGCCGCTGCTGCGCAATAAACCCAACCTAAACATCCGAAAAGCTCCTGCCTGGCAGGAGCTTTTTTTATGATCTTAAACAGGAAGCCTTGCTTTTAACAGCGAATTGGCTTAATCAATTGGTCAACCCTAGTTGTTGATTTGTACCTTTTTGACACTAATCAAAATTACTGCTCTCATGGACCTGAATTATTTTTTCACTGATTGGACCGTATTCGCTGAAGTTGCCGTAGGAACGGTGCTTCTCTATTTCTTCGTGATCTGTTTTACCCGGATTTTCGGCTTAAAAAGCTTCAGTAAAATGACCGGCTTTGACTTTGTCAATACCATCGTTATTGGTAATCTAATGGCCATGACCGTGGCTACCTCCAATCCAAAATTCCTGACCGGTATTTTCTTGATCGGCATCTTGTATTTGGTCAATTGGATCATCGCCAAGGCGCAGGTACAGAGTAAATTTTTTCGCGAAAGCGTAGACAACTCTCCCATCCTACTGATGAAAGACGGTGAAGTACTGTATGAAAATTTAAAGAAGGCCAAGGTTACCGAAAATGAACTCTGCAGTAAGTTGCGAGAAGCCAATGTGCTGCAATTGAGTCAGGTGCAAGCCGTCATCTTTGAGACTACCGGAGATACCAGTGTTTTACACAGCACCGAAAAAATGCCTATTGATGAGTATATTCTAAAGGGAGTGGAGACCGATTAAAGGTGCTCGGTCAATGCTCCGATCTCCTTTATGGTGATCAAGCGGTCATGCCTGACCTCACGATCCACCACCTCATGGGCCCAGGTGGTATGAAAGGGGATATGGACTGCTGCAGCACCCATTTGAAGGACCGGAAGAATGTCGCTCTTCATCGAGTTTCCGACCATCAGGAAATGAGCCGGATCAATATCCAGATGCCGGACTAATTTTTGGTAATTCGCGGGTTGCTTGTCTGACATTACTTCGATATGATGGAAGTATTTCGCCAAGCCTGATTTTTCCAGTTTGCGTTCCTGATCCAACAAATCTCCTTTCGTAGCCATGACTAGTTTAAACTTCCGCTGATCGTCCTGTTTTTGGGTACGACGCGAAAGCGCAAGCAGCACCGCTTCCACCCCATCAAGCACCACCACCGGTGCATTCAGCATCTTCTTCCCAATTTCAATGATCTTTAGAAGCGTAGCATGATCGACGCTATGATCACTAAGTGCTATTGCGGCTTCCACCAGTGAAAGTGTAAACGGCTTGATCCCATAACCGTACAAGGGCAGGTTTTGCATCTCAAAGTCGAAGAGCCTGCTCGCACACTCTTTTTCCT
Source organism: Flavobacteriaceae bacterium YJPT1-3 (assembly GCA_029866965.1). Classification (GTDB taxonomy): domain Bacteria; phylum Bacteroidota; class Bacteroidia; order Flavobacteriales; family Flavobacteriaceae; genus Croceiramulus; species Croceiramulus getboli. The sequence goes on from CP123444.1 coordinate 59,926, forward strand.
CAATAAAGGGCTTCATCAGTTCACAGAATTCCTCTTCAGCTACCCGAAACAAGGGCTCATTCACCCAAAGAGTATCATCTGCATCAAAAGCAATGACCTTGATTTCGCTTAAATCCACTAGCGGACCAGCTTTTTGTACTTGATGCGCTTCGGCATCAGATCACCACCCAAGCGTTTCTTCTTGTTCTCTTCGTAATCAGAGAAGCTACCTTCAAAGAAATACACCTGAGAATTCCCTTCAAATGCGAGAATGTGGGTACAGATACGATCCAGGAACCAACGGTCGTGAGAAATGACTACAGCGCAGCCTGCAAAATTTTCTAAACCTTCCTCCAAAGCACGCAGGGTATTGACGTCCAGATCATTGGTAGGCTCATCCAAAAGCAGGACGTTGCCTTCTTCCTTGAGGGTCATCGCCAGGTGCAGTCGGTTGCGTTCCCCACCGGAAAGGGCAGCTACCTTTTTATTTTGTTCGCTGCCGCTGAAGTTAAACCGACTCAAATAAGCCCGACTGTTTACCTCGCGACCGCCCATCATGATGAGTTCCTGTTCGTCGCTAAAATTCTGCCAAATGGTCTTCTCCGGATCAATATTGCTGTGGCTTTGATCTACATAAGCAATCTTGGCGGTCTCGCCCACGGTAAATTCTCCTTTATCCGGGTTCTCCTCGCCCATGATCATTCTAAAAATCGTGGTCTTCCCTGCCCCGTTGGGACCAATAATGCCCACAATTCCGGCCTGAGGGAGTTTAAAATTCAGATCTTCGTAAAGCAACTTATCATCAAAGGCTTTGCTTACTCCCTTGGCCTCGATCACATTGGTACCCAATCGCGGACCGTTAGGAATGTAGATCTCCAGCTTTTCGTCCATTTGCTTTTGATCTTGGCTCATCAACTTATCGTAGTTATTCAAACGCGCCTTTTGCTTGGCCTGACGGCCTTTGGGAGCCATACGCACCCATTCCAATTCACGTTCCAGGGTTTTCTGACGCTTGCTGGCTTGCTTTTGTTCTTGAGCCAGGCGTTTGGATTTTTGCTCCAGCCAGGAGGAGTAATTGCCTTTCCATGGAATCCCTTCCCCACGGTCTAATTCTAAGATCCATCCGGCAACATTATCCAGGAAGTAACGGTCATGCGTCACCGCGATCACCGTCCCTTTATACTGAGCCAGGTGATGTTCCAACCAGTGTACACTTTCTGCATCCAGGTGATTGGTAGGCTCATCCAGTAAGAGCACGTCCGGCTCTTGCAGTAAAAGTCGGCATAAGGCCACACGGCGGCGCTCTCCTCCGGAGAGTACCCCGATCTTCTGATCACCGGGCGGAGTACGCAAGGCATCCATCGCTACTTCTAGTTTGTTATCCAGCTCCCAGGCATTGCGGGCATCGATCTCATCCTGCAACTTGGCCTGCCGATTCATTAATTTTTCCATTTTGTCGGGATCGGAATACACCTCTTCCAGACCAAATTGATCATTAATGTTGTTGTACTCATCTAAGATAGCTACGGTCTCGGCAGCGCCTTCACGCACTACTTCTAGTACCGTCTTCTCATCATCCAGGTCCGGCTCCTGCTCCAGGTAGCCTACGGAGTAATCTTGCGAAAAGACCACGTCGCCCTGGTAATTCTTTTCCACTCCGGCAATGATCTTGAGCAAGGTCGATTTACCCGAACCATTGAGTCCGAGAATTCCAATCTTCGCCCCATAGAAAAAGCTGAGATAGATGTTTTTGAGTACAGGAGTATTGGCCCCGGGATAGGTTTTGGAAACCCCGGACATAGAGAAAATGATTTTCTTATCGTCTGACATGGAGGTGAGGTATTATAAATTTACAATGGATGAATAGCGATTATACACGGCCTTTGAGTGCATTGAATACCCAGGCGATGGCAAAGAATCCGATTCCTACCGATGCGAAGCCCCATCCGGCTACGTCATCATAGCGAAAAGCGCCCAGTGCGATCAGTCCCAATCCAACTAAAACCATAATCGTCGTGGCCCAGGCCAGGACCGTATTCTTATTCATTCCCATAGTCTAAAACTTTGATTTACTTTTTGGTATACGCGCCTTGTTGACACGCATAAAATAATTCCCACAAATATCGGGTATTTTGGGCGCAATAACGAAAGGTTCAGGCAGCGCTTTTTTGTAAATTCGTAGCGGTATTGCCCGTGGCAATGGCTAAAGACTCGAGAGACTTATGGATATCAAATTCAACAAGAACGAAGATCACAACAAATTATTGGTGTCAGATTTACGCCAGCGCTTATCCAAGATCAAGCTGGGAGGGGGCGAAAAGCGCATCGAAAAACATAAAGCCAAGGGCAAGATGACCGCCCGGGAGCGCATTGAATATTTGGTGGATGATCCGGAGGCCTGTATCGAGATCGGTGCACTGGCCGGTGATGGCATGTATAAAGAGCACGGTGGCTGCCCGGGTGGTGGTGTCGTGGTGAAGATCGGCAAGGTCTCGGGTAAACAGTGTATCGTGGTAGCGAACGACGCAACCGTAAAAGCGGGAGCCTGGTTCCCCATTACAGGGAAGAAAAATTTGCGTGCGCAAGAGATCGCCATTGAAAATCGGCTACCCATCATTTATCTGGTGGACAGTGCCGGAGTCTATCTGCCCATGCAGGATGAGATCTTTCCGGACAAAGAGCATTTTGGACGCATCTTCCGCAATAACGCAGTCATGAGTAGTATGGGGATCACCCAGATCGCGGCAGTCATGGGGAGTTGCGTAGCTGGAGGCGCCTATCTGCCTATCATGAGTGATGAGGCCTTGATTGTCGAAAAAACCGGTAGTATTTTCCTGGCGGGAAGCTATTTGGTCAAAGCAGCCATTGGTGAACAAATCGACAATGAAACCCTGGGCGGAGCTACCACCCACTCGGAGATTTCCGGGGTGACTGACTACAAAGCTAAGGACGACGCCGATGCCCTCGATACCATTAAAGGCTTAATGGATAAATTGGGCGCTTTCGCGAAAGCGGGATACGACAAAAAAGAGGCTAAGGCCCCGGCCAAGGATCCGGCAGAGATCTACGGACACTTACCGGCGGCGCGAAGTGACCAGTACGATATGAACGAATTGATCGGTCGACTGGTAGATGCTGATTCTATGCAAGAGTACAAAGCCGGATACGGACAGACCATCATCACGGCCTACGCACGCATTGAAGGCTGGGCTGTAGGTATTGTGGCCAACCAGCGTAAGGTCGTCAAGACCAAAAAAGGAGAAATGCAATTTGGCGGCGTCATTTACAGTGACAGTGCTGATAAGGCCACCCGCTTTATCGCCAATTGTAATCAAAAGAAAATCCCTTTGGTATTCCTACAAGATGTCACCGGTTTTATGGTGGGATCCAAAAGTGAGCATGGGGGCATCATCAAAGACGGTGCAAAAATGGTTAATGCCGTGAGCAATTCTGTCGTGCCCAAATTCACCATTGTTATTGGAAACAGTTACGGAGCCGGAAATTATGCCATGTGTGGCAAGGCCTATGACCCGCGCTTGATCGCTGCCTGGCCCAGTGCAGAATTGGCGGTGATGAGCGGGAAAAGCGCCGCCACTGTGCTTCTTCAGATCGAAACCGCCTCCTTAAAGAAAAAGGGAGAAACCATCACGCCTGAAAAGGAAGCAGAACTCTTTGACAGGATCAAAGCCCGCTACGACGAGCAAATATCGCCTTATTACGCCGCTGCACGCCTATGGACCGATGCCATTATCGATCCGTTGGATACCCGCAAATGGATCGCCACCGGTATAGAAGCCGCTGATCATGCTCCTTTGGAAAAAGACTTCAATATGGGAGTCCTCCAGGTTTGATTGGAATACCCATCCTAAGCGTTCACTGACTTAAGGTTCTACGGACAGAATTGCGTAAATTCCGTAAAACTTTACTTCCATGAAAACTATCTATACATTCCTCTTGGCCTTGCTGGTTATACAGTTCTCAGCGGCACAGGAAAACCTGGACTATCAAAAGCCACCACAAGAAATTCTTGAATTAGTCGATGTCCCTAGAGCACCCTGGGTGGTCATGAACTCCGCGGGCGATACCATGCTTTTGGTTTATAGGGACGCTTATAAGGATATCGCCACTTTATCGGAGCAGGAATTACGGCTGGCCGGTTTGCGCATCAATCCCAAGACCAATATTGGCAGCAGGACCACCTACTACAACAATGTCAAGATCAAGGCGGTTGACAGTGACAATGCTCGTCAGGTTCAAGGGCTTCCTGATAATCCCAAACTGAGTAACTTCAGCTGGTCGCCTGACGAGACTAAAATGGCCCTCACCAATACGGTCGAGAACGGCGTGGAAATCTGGGTACTGGATATTCCCTCAGCTACAGTTCAAAAAATTTCAGCGGCCACCGTCAATGCCAATATGGGCAATCCGATTTCGTGGTTTAAAGACGGAGATGCCTTGCTCGTGAAAATGTTGCCCGATTCTCGGCAACCTCTGATCAATACGGATGAGGCTGTTCCCACCGGGCCTACCGTTTCCATCAGTACGGGTTCCAAAGCCCAGAACAGGACCTATCAGGACCTGCTTCAAAATCCGAATGATGCCTTTAATTTTGAACAACTGGCCACTTCAAGCCTGGTTCGATTAGACCTCAACGGAAACACCACTCCATTTTTAGGAGCGGCCATGTACGATGAAGTAGACGCCTCCCCTGATGGAACTTACTGGATGATCTCAGCCTTACAGAAACCTTTCTCCTATCTGGTACCCTACTACCGCTTCCCGCAAACCACGACCATCTACACCACCAATGGAGACCTGGTCAAGGTGGTGAATGAAGTTCCCTTGATCGAAGAACTACCTAAAGGATTTATGGCAGCACGCAAAGGTAAGCGCAGCATGAGCTGGCGGGCCGATTCAGCGGCCACCCTGGTCTGGGCAGAAGTGCTTGATGAAGGAGATCCGGAAGTAGAGGTGCCCTTTCGCGATCAGGTCTATATGCAAAAGGCACCTTTTACGTCAGCCCCTCAAAAGCTTCTCAAAACGATCAATCGCTTTAGCGGCATTACCTGGGGCGATGAGCATCATGCCATCGCCAACGATTACTGGTGGAACACTCGTAATACCAAACGCTATCTTTTCGATCCCTCCTCAACGAAAAATACCGGAACGGTGATCACTGATCGCAATTATCAGGATGTGTACAGCGATCCCGGAAATTTCGTCACTCACGAGAACGACTATGGGAAAGAGGTACTTACCCTGGTCAATGGGAAGGCCTTCCTGATTGGAGACGGTTATAGCGATAAAGGGCAATTCCCCTTTGTTGATGAATTCGATCTTAAATCCAACAAGTCAGCCCGAATTTATGAATCGGAGTATACAGACAAGCTGGAAGACATTCAGAAAGCGCTGGACATGCGTAAAGGGACTTTGTTGGTGCGCATAGAAGCGCCCACAGAATACCCCAATTACTACATCCGAAATATCAAACAGAAGCGTTTAGATCAGATCACCGACTTTGAGAATCCCTTCAAAAGTATTCAGGATGTTCATAAAGAAGTGATCACCTACGAGCGCGAAGATGGGCTTGAACTGACCGGTACGCTTTACCTGCCGGTAGGCTATGATCAAGAGCAAAAAGAAAAGAAACCCATGATCCTGTGGGCCTACCCCAGAGAATATAAAGACAAGAACAGCGCATCCCAATCTACGGCCAATCCTAACGAATTCACCTATCCCTATTACGGATCGATGATCTATTGGGTTACTCGTGGATACGTGGTGCTGGATGATGCTTCATTCCCGATCGTGGGGGAAGGCGATGAAGAACCCAACGATACCTTCAGAACGCAGCTGGTCGCCAATGCCAAGGCCGCCATTGATGCGGTGGACGAGATGGGCTATATTGACCGTGATCGCGTGGCCGTGGGGGGACACTCCTATGGAGCCTTTATGACGGCCAATCTACTGTCTCACTCTGATCTGTTTGCCGCGGGAATAGCGCGTAGCGGGGCCTATAACCGCACCCTTACTCCATTTGGCTTTCAAAGCGAAGAACGAAGCTACTGGGAAGCCCCGGAGGTGTATTACACCATGTCTCCCTTCATGCATGCCGACAAGATGAAGACGCCGTTACTGCTCATTCACGGGGTGGCTGATAACAATTCAGGGACCTATCCGCTGCAAAGCGAACGTTATTTCAATGCTTTAAAAGGCCTGGGCGCTCAAGCTCGATTGGTCATGCTTCCCAAAGAGAGTCATGGCTATGCGGCTAAAGAATCCATCCTGCACATGTTGTGGGAACAGGATCAATGGCTGGAAACCTATGTTAAGAATAAAGATCAGGAAGCAACCATTTCAGACGAAACAGAAATGCGCAACTAACCTTCCTCATTAAAAGAGAAAGCCACTCTGGAAAGAGTGGCTTTTTTTATGGCTTTCGCGAAAGCGTAATCAGTTTGGTTTGCCGACCGTCGATATAATTAAAACTGTCTTCTCCCCAGTACCCCGGTTCTTCCAGCATGATGCGGATGTCTTTATTCCAGGCGGGAATGTTCACGGTGGTATTCAGTTCGATGGCGTAGGCCGTGTTTTTGTGTAGAGGATAGTCGCCACTGCCGGGCACACCATCCTGACTGTCCCACATGCCTAAGGTAGTTCCGGCCGAGTGACCGTAATACCCCAAAGGATGGGTGTAGATACTGGGCACCAATCCTTCCGCTCTACCCTCTTTCAATGCGGTCAGAAAAATAGCATTTCCGGTCCTACCGGTCTTGAAATTTTTGATGAAAAGATCCTGAACCCTATTGCCTTTAGCCAAAGCTTCTTGCAAAAAGGCAGGAGCTTCCGTTTCGCCTGGCTTCAGCACATAAGCGTGCCGCTGGCAGTCTGTATTCAGTCGTAAGTAGGTGATCCCAAAATCACAGTGCAAGAGGTCACCGGGTTGAATCACTTGTCCTTCGGGTCGGTTGGAGAAGGAGGTAATATGGCTTTCCAGCTTTTCATCTGTTCGCTGGATATCCACGGTGGGGTGAAACCAGGTCTCGAGACCGAGATCAGTCACCCGCTGACGAAAGAACCAGACCACATCGTCCGTTGTAGTGAGACCGGGGGTGATCACCTTATCACTAAACGCCTCATCGATGATTTGATGCGTTAATTTGGTCAGGAATTTGAAGTGCTTCATTTCCTTGGCCGTTCGTGTTTCGATCCAGGCGACCGCCAACTGTTCTGCAGAAATGACTCTAGACTCATAGGTAGGCGGAAGCACTTCCATAAAGGCTTCATAATCGGTTTTCACCAAGCCATCTGCAATGCCCCAGTCATCGGAGTAGTTCACTCCAATGTATCTCGGATTGCGCTCTTCGATCAATTCGACCAGTCGCGCCCATTGATCCGGTTGCTTTTCTTTATCCCAGGCAGAAGTAATATTCTTTCCAACATTATAGCGGGCTACCGCCAAACGCTCAATGGTATTCTTTGCCTTATCACGATAAAAGACGAGGATGGTTCTTCGTCTTGCATTCAGCCAGGTAGCCGGAAGCATGGTACGGAGCACAGGATCTTCATTGTATTCACGGGCAATGATGACCCACATGTCAATACCACTTTGATCCATTAATTTAGGGAGTAGATTCTCAAAGCGGTCGGCCAGGAGTTCATCAATGATTTGAGCGCGTTCGCGCTCCGGGGCGACCTGGGCGCTAATGGTCCAGATGGTCATTAAAGAGACCAGAATAGTCAAGGTTTTTCTCATGCTTGAAAATTACTAATTTCAGAAAACAAAAAAGAGCATCTTTCGATGCTCTTCAAGAATTATCCATCCTTATTTTTCTTTTTTCGTTTCTTCTTCTTGTCGAAATCCATATTGAAGAAGGTGGTCGCTTCTTCTTCAGTCAGAATGACCAAAAGTTCCTTTCTGGTTTTTTCACGCTGCTTATCGATCAAGGCCATTTTATCCTCGTAGTTCAAATCCGTATTGTTGGAGATGGAAGCCTGCTCTTCGTAACTGGCCGAAAGTATATTCTTCATGACCTCGTACTCAAAATTATCCAGATCAAAAGTTTCTTTGAACACCGGCATACGTTCGGCCAGGATCTCTTGCGGATCCACAGGTTCACCGGCATATTGAGTATATGGCCGCGGTGGCGGACTGTAGCCGCGTTGACCACGCTGAATGTTCGATATATTTTGTGCGTAACTTAGATGGGACAATCCCAAGAAAAGAATAGCTAGAAGTACGGGTCTTAATATGTTCACAACAATTTCTTTTTGCAAAGATGAGTATAATTTACTTAATCTTTTATAATCGCGAGCACCTCTGGTAATATCCCTAGAGCGGTTACCGCCAGAGTTCCTCCCAGTGATTTTTTAGGAGCCCGACCTTCACCTACGGATTTTATTGGCGGCGGCTTAGCTGCCAAAGGGGTTACATCATTACGAATCAATAGCACTTTGGACTGATAATCCGCTCGACGCTGATTTTCCGCCACGGTAAAGGCAATATCTATGCCATCTCCGCGAGCGCCAGAAACCGGCCGATTTAATATACGACCCAGATCATCAAGAACCTGCTTGACGACCACAGACCGGCTTAAAGAAAGTACTTCTTGATTATAGCTGCCATATAGAATCAAAGCCAGCTCGTCTTCGGGTTTCATTCGTTTCTGAATCAATTGTAAACTTTGAGAGAGGTAGAATTGATGCTCCATGGTCCAGGTATTGGATGGTGCTTCCACTAAAAGAAGGAGCTGACTAGGCTCATCCATAGGAAGTTGGTCGGCTACATAGGTAATGAGTTCACTCAATTTTAGCGAAACAGTCTCCACAGACTGACTCCAGCTAAAAAGGGAGAGACTACACGTGATCAGGCATGCAAAAATAGTTTTCATAAGGTTGATTTTTTAGTTCAACCTCAACTTCGCGAATACGGAAAAAACAAAAAAGGACCATTGAGTAAAGCCCCTATAGCAGTGAGGCAAATAGGCAATTTCAGCTTTCGGACACTTCCTGATCAATAATCTTACGTAAAGTAGCCCCTCGTTTTAATTTGCCGTTATCGGTTCGTTCGAAGTGATGAATGGCATAAACCTCTTTAGGGATTTGATAGCGGGACAATTCAGGAAAATTCTTTTTCACCACTAATTGAGCCTTCAACTGCTCAACGACTTCAGGTTCTTCTGTTTCCAGAATGATGACCAGGCGTTCTCCAGTGCTATCGTCTGCCTTTCCGGCCACAAAGAAGGGTACATCGATATGGCGAGCCATTTTAGCTTCGATCTGTTCCGGATGCAGTTTGATGCCTCCACTGTTGATCACGTTATCGGTACGGCCCAACCAAATGAACTTTTTATAGCTTAGCAGTTCGACCAGATCGTTAGTTACCACCGGATCAGTAGACACCAACGGTGCTTTCACGATCAGGCAACCCCGCTCATCCTGGGCCACACTGACCTTAGACAAGGTCTTGAACGGAATGACTCCGTTTTTTTCTTTTTCGGATTGATGCGTCGAGCGGCAATATGCGAAATGGTCTCTGTCATCCCGTAGGTTTCATACACCTTAGTACTGATACCGGCCACTAACTCCTTTATTTTTTCAGAGACTTTTCCGCCACCAACAATCAGTTTCTTGATCAGATGCAGACGCCCCAGGGAGTTGTCCAGTTGGAAGGGGGTCATGGCACAAAAATCATAACGACGATACACATTATCAAGGGGATTGGATTTAGGCTGTGTCATGTCTAAATGCCAGCCCAGCACCATCGCTCTCACCAGCATCATTTTCCCGGCAATATAATCGCCGGGTAAGCAAAGTAAAGCTGTGGTTTTCTCCGGCAGTTTAAAATGCTTGGCTGTAGCCTTAGCACTGTTCACCATGAATTCTTTGCGCAGTTTAATGGACTTGGGAGCTCCGGTAGAACCGGAAGTGCTTACTTCCACATATTCTTTGGCATTCAGCCAATCCAAGAGGAAGCTTCCTACCTCCTGCTCAAAAGGTTCTCCCTCCTTGACAAAACTGTAAGCGACCTCCTTCAGCTCGCTGGCCGAATAGCTCACTCCATTGAGTTTAAAACTGGGATGTACCTGCTCTTTGGCGGTCATGACTTAGTCTTCATTTTGTTTTAAATCTACTTCATTTTCAGGGATTTCGCCAGCTAATTTATCGGCTAAACCACTTTGTTCCCGGATTACCGGAACAGGCTCGTCTACCTTCCCGAATAACTTGTGTTTCCAATCAGACCAGCCGTATTTTCGGGCCATCACGATCAGGATAAGCGGATAGACCACCAGTACGGGCAATAATACCTCCAGTCCCAGGGAGGGCTCAGAGATATCTTTTAAAATACTGTGCGTTTGAAAGACGGTCCAATCGGTGGTGACGAGTAGGGCAGCGATTAGATTATTTCCGGCGTGGAAACCCAGTGCTAACTCCATACCTTCATCCATCAAGGTCATGATACCCAGCAAGAACCCGGTACCAATGTAGCTGATCATGACTAAATTGCCCAGTTTGCCAACTTCCGGATTGAAAAAGTGCAAGCCCCCGAAAATGAGTGAGGTTAAAATCAATGCAAATCCCCGATTTTTGGCTAAAATCCCAAAGCCTTGCATCAGATAACCTCGAAATACCAATTCTTCCACACTGGTTTGAATGGGAACCAGAATGATTGCAATCACACATAAGATCAAAAAGGGAATCGGCTTAAAATTCACCACATAATCTTCGGGATTCGCCACATAATCGCTTACCGTTAAACTGATCGTCAGTATAGCCACGATCAGAAACCCAAATCCAAAACGATTCCAGTCTACTTTTGATCGGGTGGTCGTAATATCTTTCAGGGTCAAATCGTGTAAAAATTTGACCACAAACCACAAACCGACACCAGCAATCAAAAAACTGATCAGTAATAAGAACAGACCAAGATTAGGCTCCAGAGCGCCCATCAATTCTGCCTCATCCATTGTACCTGCGTTCATCCCTTCCTTCATGAACACGGCAATACCAAAGGGCAGCTGACCAATCACTGAGGCAATGATAATAATGATAGAGCCTACGATATACCTCCAGAATGAAGTTCGTCCTTTATACGCTTGTTTTATAAACATGAGTTGAAATTAAATTCCCATTCCGATTTGGGGTTATACTTGATTTTTCCTTGTTGAATTTGCAATGGGGAAGATACATTATTTGTATACAATGATCCGGTGCCCAGGCCTTGATGCAGGTTCGTATCCAAGGTATGGGTCCATTGTGCGATTGCATTGAGTCCTACGTTGCTTTCCAGAGCAGAGGTCACCCACCATCCTATTCCGCGTTCCTCAGCTAATTGGATCCAATGTTCGCTTTCGCGAAAGCCTCCAACCAGACTTGGTTTAAGGATAATGTACTGCGGTTGGATCTCATCGAGCACCAATCGGCGCGTATCCTGATCGAACACCCCAATTAATTCTTCATCCAGTGCAATGGGTACCGGCGTGCTTTTACACAATTGGGCCATGGCCTCCCACTGCTTGACCGCCAGAGGTTGTTCGATACTGTGCAGTGCGAATTCCGCCAGACGCTCCAGCTTATCCAGGGCTTCTTCCGGAGAAAAAGCGCCATTCGCATCCACGCGTAAGATCAATTCCTCTGCAGTATACCGATCGCGTATCCCCTTAAGCAAGCTTAGTTCTTTTTCAAAATCTATAGCGCCGATCTTCATTTTGATACAGCGATATCCGGCAGACAGTTTCTGCCTGATCTGCTCCTGCATAAAATCGGGGTCTCCCATCCAGATCAGACCGTTGATCGGAATGCCCGTCTTGCCCTCAGTAAAGTCTGATGGATATAGGATAAAAGGATGATCTCTCTGAAGCGATCGCAGCCCCATTTCTACCCCCATCTGAATACTGGGGTAGGCTTGCAGCTTCTCGTGCAAATCGCGATTCCCGGCTTCCAATTGATCGCACACCCACTTCAACTGCTCTTCATAATCTGGAGTATCGTCTACGCTCAAACCACGAAGAATTCCACATTCCCCGATACCTCGCCGGCCGTTCTCCTCCATTACAAGAAACCAGGTTTCTTTGGTATTCATCACCCCGCGGGAAGTCCCACTGGGTCGTTTAAATTCTAGTATATGTTGGTGATAGGTGGCTTGCATCTAGCGGGTATCGCATGCTATTTGGCGCGAAATTTAACGTATTCTGAAGCCTTTCCTGTTAACTAAAAATTAAAGTATGCATAGCCTACAAAAAATAGGGCAATGGCAAAGGTGTGCAAGGCTACCTTTTTAAGCTCCGGATCGAGCAAGGCAGGTTGCTCATTATTCCAGACCCGCATCAAATGAAATACCATGGGCAAATATAAAAGAATAAACACCAATCGGGCCCATAGCCCGGAGATGTAGAGCAGCAGACTAATAAAAGCCATAAAGAGCAATCCGCTGTGGTACCACTTGGCTTTGTAGGGACCCAGCATGACGGCAAGGGTGTTCTTGCCTGCGCGAACATCGGACATCGCATCGCGCATGTTATTCAAATGGAGTACCGCCACACTCAGGCAACCGATGGCCGTTGCCGGGAGAAAAATGTGAAGCGGGAGCCGTTGGGTGTATAGAAAATAACTCCCCACCACCCCAACGAGACCAAAAAAGATAAACACGAAGAAATCACCCAGCCCTCGATATCCATAGGCTGATCGACCCACCGTGTATTTAATGGCCGCAAGTATGGCACTCAATCCCAGCAAAAAGAAGATCAGTGAGAGTATGAATTGGTCCTCACCAAAAGCGACATAAATGGTGGCCAGCGAACTCAGGAGGGTCAGCAGCGCAGTGACTATGATGCCCATTTTCAATTCAGCGGCGGATAGCAGTCCACTTTGTAAGGTTCGCGCCGGACCGATACGCTCGGCGTTATCTGTGCCTTTTACCCCGTCACCGTAATCATTGGCAAAATTGGATAGAATTTGAAATCCGAGGGTGGTCAATAAGGCCAGCAGAAACAGGTCCCATTGAAATTGTCCTGTTTCGTAGGCTTTGGCACTTCCTACCAAAATTCCACTGATCGACAGGGGTAATGTGCGAAGCCTTGCAGCAGCTATCCAGACTTTGATTTTGGCCATGGGTACAATTGTGGGATAAAAGTAACCTTAATTCGGTAGGAAAAAAAAGAGAAGAACCGACAAGCAATCTTCCTGCCTTCCGCTAAAATTCCCGCAGGTTTTTTAGTAGTTTAGTCCACTCATTCCAAAGCTTTATGAATACGATGAAAATAATTTTGGGCTTCTTACTGCTCGCCCTGCTGTCTTTACTTATTTATTCCTGCCAACCCGAGCAGCGCAAACTCAGTCTAAAAGAAGCTCCCTTTGTTTGGGAAGGAGCCAACACCTACTTCCTGCTTACTGATCGCTTTCTGGACGGTAACGACAGTACGGAAGTTTATTTTGACCGCACTCAACCCACCGCTAAGCTCAGAGGATTTGAAGGAGGGAATATCCGAGGCGTTATTCAAAAAATAGAAGAGGGTTATTTTGACGAACTGGGCGTAAATGCCATTTGGATGACCCCACTTTTTGAACAAATTCACGGAGGTGTAGACGAAGGAACCGGATTCACCTATCCCTATCATGGGTACTGGCCCAAAGACTGGACGGCGCTGGACCCCAATTTTGGTAGCTATGCTGATCTGCAGGAATTGGTCCAAGTAGCCCATAAACACGGTATCCGTCTGCTTATGGATGTGGTGTTGAACCATACCGGCCCGGTGACTGAAAAGGATCCTCAATATCCGGACAACTGGGTACGTACCGGTCCGCGATGTACCTATGAAAACCAGGCGACTGCCGTAACCTGCACCCTGGTCGATAACTTACCCGACATCAAAACAGAAGCCGACTACGAGGTGGAACTTCCTCCTCAGCTGGTTGAAAAATGGAGAGCGGAAGGCCGATTGGAGGAAGAGCAACAAGAATTGAATCAGTTTTTTCAGGAAACCGGTCTTGCACGAACCCCCGCTAACTATATCATCAAATGGCTCACCGATTATGTTAGAGAATTGGGTATTGATGGGTATCGCGTGGATACCGTGAAACATGTGGAAGAAGAAATATGGAAGGAGCTGGCCCAACAGGCTCAACGCGCTTTTAAGGAATGGAAATCAGCCCATCCCGATGCCGTTCTAGACCAAGCCGATTTTTATATGTTGGGAGAAATCTATGGCTATAGCATAGGCAATGGACGTATCTACGATTTTGGGGATACTCAGGTGGATTTCTTTGATCATGGTTTTGACAATTTGATCAACTTTCAATTCAAATACGACGCAGAAGGTGACTATGAGGCCATGTTTTCGACCTATGATTCCCTGCTCCAGGGCCCGTTAAAGGGTAAAAGCGTTATGAATTACGGCACCTCCCATGACGACGGCCAGCCCTTTGACGCCAAACGGGAGCGCACCTATGAATTGGGCACCAAACTCCTATTGACTCCCGGGGTTTCCCAAATTTATTACGGAGATGAGTCCGGCCGCTCTCTGATCATTCCGGGCACTTCGGGAGATGCCACACTGCGCTCTCCCATGAATTGGGATGCTTTCGCGAAAGCAGAAACTCAAGAATTATTGGCCCACTGGCAAAAACTCGGACAGTTTAGACGTGACCACCCTGCGGTGGGTGCCGGTAAACATCGATTGCTCTCTAAGGCTCCTTATCTTTTTTCTAGAATCTATACCAAAGAAGATTTTGAGGATCGGGTACTTATAGGGCTCGACTTGGACGAAGGATTAAAAACAATTCCTGTAGCGGGGGTATTTGAAGACGGCACCGTGCTAAGAGATCGCTACAGCGATAGCCGGGCTACGGTGAGTGGTGGTGAGCTCATTATGGATACTCCCCACGGGATCCTGTTGCTGGAAGTCCTGGAGTAAAGAAGGGCTCCAATTTATAATGACGTATATTCAACAAAAATCGGGCTTATGATCTATCCCTGGCATTTATATCTGATGGGCGGCATGTATATTTTTGCAGGAGTGATGCATTTTGTTAAGCCGAAAGCCTATATGCGCATCATGCCCCGCTCCATCCCCAGACCCAAGGTATTCGTACTGTTAAGCGGACTGGCGGAAATTCTATTGGGAGCCCTGGTCTGTCTACCCGAAACCAAAGATTTTGCCATCTGGGCGATCATTCTCATGTTGGCCATCTTCCTTTGGGTGCACTTCTACATGCTCAGTTCCAAAAAGGCCGGATTGAACCTGCCTAAGTGGGTGCTGATAGGACGTATCTTTCTACAATTTGGCCTGATGTATTGGGCTTATTGGTACCTTGATCATGGCCCCTTCCCTGTTTGATTCTCCATGGATCCATTTTCCTCTGGCTGAGGCTGAAGTCAGCTACCTTCCGGGATTCTTAAGTGCTGAGGAGGCGGACCGCTATTTTAAATCCCTAAGAAGGACAGTCGATTGGCAGCAAGACGATATTACCGTCTTCGGGAAAACCTACGCGCAACCTCGACTGACGGCCCTGTATGCGCAAAATAGTCTTCCCTACCGTTATTCCAACCTGACCCTCTACCCAAAACCGTTTACCGCTGATTTGATACGACTAAAAGCACGTATAGAATTGGAGACCCCACACACCTTTACCACCTGTCTTTGCAATCTTTATCGGAATGGTCAGGACAGCAATGGCTGGCACAGTGATGATGAAAAAGAGCTGGGAATGCAACCGGTGATCGCTTCTGTGAGTCTTGGGGCTGAACGTCGATTCCATTTAAAACACAAGACCAGAAAAGAAGAGCGACTATCGCTTGTTCTGGAGCATGGTAGCCTGCTGATCATGGCCGGAAACACGCAGCATTTCTGGAAACACCAGCTTCCTAAAACAAAGAAACCCGTGGGAGAACGCATCAATCTCACCTTTCGCAAAATCGCATAAAAAAACCTGCTTTGGGGTAGAGCAGGATAAGTAGGGGTGAAAACAAAAAAAAGTCCCGTAGCGGTTTGTTTGGTAATTTTAGGGGTGAACAGCGTAATGCACATT
This sequence comes from Flavobacteriaceae bacterium YJPT1-3, assembly GCA_029866965.1. Classification (GTDB taxonomy): domain Bacteria; phylum Bacteroidota; class Bacteroidia; order Flavobacteriales; family Flavobacteriaceae; genus Croceiramulus; species Croceiramulus getboli. Next base: position 75,931 of record CP123444.1, read on the forward strand.
CGATTACCAAGACTACGGGACCATAATTCAAGAAACCGTTTAATCGGGCGCCATATGGGGGCATGGATCCCAGTATGTAGAGCTTCTTGAAGTGGATCACTTTAAAACCGCCGCAAAGCTATGCATGCATAGGGTATTAAAGCTTGTAAAAAATCAAAAAAAGATGGTATAATTTCGTAACTTGTTGAATGCTAGTTGCTAATTATGTAGCACAACAAGCAATCCCTTTTCCCCGGACCTGAGCATCAACCACTGAAATGCCGTCCTCATGTTACGATTTAGTTTACAAGAGACCTTTTTATTGCACTCCTGGAGTGCAAAGCGCTGGGAGCCCGATCCTACAGCGCGCAATTACTTTGAAATCTACTTCATTGAAGAAGGCAAAGGCAAACACTACATCAACGAATTCATCATCTACTACCAGACCGGCGATATTTTCTTAATCGCTCCCCAAGACGAGCATCGTTTTGAGATTGAAGAAGAAACTCAATTTTGTGTATTTCAGTTTACCGAATTACTGTTTTCCGGGAAGATGAACTTACCGGATCGCTCTTATTGGATGCGTCGTATTGAGCACATCATCAACCATCCCAACTTAATGCCCGGTGACATCATTAAGAATGAAGATGATCGGGAGTTGATCTGGGATATTCACGATGTAATTGCGAAAGAGTATCAGGAAAAAAAAGAGTACTACCATCATAACATTTCCAATATGGTGAGCACCATATTGAGCATCATTGCCCGAAATATCAGCGATAGTTACACACGTGGTGCCCTACCTAAAAAAGACAGTCATACCGTGGTGGATGACATTTTGGGTTATATCCGGCAGTATGTTCACGATCCGGCTAAAATGAAGATCAGCGCACTGGCCAAACAATTTAACATGACCAGCAGTAAGATCAGCAGTGTTTTTAAAAAACAGATGGGAGAACCTTTACATCATTATATCCTCATGTATAAGATGGACCTGGTCAAATTCCGTTTAAAAAATACAGACTTCACGGTATCAGAAATTGCATTTCAATTAGGATTTACGGACGAGAGTCACCTAACTCGCATCTTTAAAAAATACGAAAACAGTACCCCTAAGCAATACAAAGAGGCAAAGAGCATAGCTTCTCCCTAACCAAACGCCTGATTCAACAGAGCGGCCAATCGAACGCCTCCTTTCAGCAATTGCTCTTTGACCGTGGCAAAATGATCGTACATATAGCGGTAACCTAATTTTGCACCGGGCTGGGCTGAGCCATAGACCTTTTTGACCAGTTGTTGACTTTCATACATCCAGCTCAGTGGAGTACCCTGCATCATGGTTTCCTCTTCTTTTTTAGTAAGAGCGCGCGATGTTTCCGCCAATTCGGTATACGACATTCCGTAATGATCGATCATTCGACTGTCCCAAACCGCATGTAAATTGGTTCCGTTATCGAACCAACGTACTTGAATATCGTTACCGCCTTTATCCGCAGCACGACCCACATGCAAGGGCTGATGGAGATCTCCGATGAAATGTACCAGGAGCTTCAAATAAAATACACGGTCCTTTTTGGGAGCGGATTCGTCCTGGATCACCGTCAATGCCTTTCGAATTCCCTGGATGATGTCTCCCTGCTCCGGCACCGGATGATCTTCGTATTTGGAGTCAAAGGGAAAATTGACATAGTGCCAGGGTCCGTATTTACGATATAGCGTATCGCTTTTGATCTCATCCGCATAAGTGCTGACCACGGCAAGCGATTGACCGTCTAACAACTCCTGGATGGCTCGCCGTGCTTTCTTGGTCAAATACTTATCGGCAATTTCGCCGGTAGCCCGATGACCGGTTTTGCCCCAATCATAGGGTGTGGCAAAGCTGAAGCTCGTGATCAGTAAAAAGAGTGCTAGTAAACGTGTCATGGATTCATTTTGTAACAAAAGTAAAACACCTGCTACTAATAGCGTAATGAGGGCAACCTCAACTTTTTTTACTAACTTTGATATCAATTTGATATTATTTTAAATTAAACGACCATGACACAAGAAAAAACAATTACTCCAGCCAGCGGTTATCTGATGCTGTTCTTATTATTTATCGTGTTTGTAGGCAGCATAGTTGCCGCCATTCTGCTTCAAAGTCCATTGTTTGCGATCGTTACCGTACTCGCCCTTTTTCTCATGTTTGGGCTGGTCATGGTCAATCCAAACTCCTCACGAGTTTTAGTTCTTTTTGGGAAGTACAAGGGGACCATCAAGAAGAACGGACTGTTTTGGGTCAATCCGTTATACGCTAAAAAGAAGATTTCCTTACGTGCCAGCAACTTTGATAGCGAACGGTTGAAGGTGAATGACAAACTGGGCAATCCGGTCATGATCAGTACCATTTTGGTCTGGCGGGTGCAGAATACCTTTAAGGCCGCCTTCGATGTAGACAATTATGAAAACTTCGTGCGGGTTCAAACCGACGCTGCTGTACGTAAATTAGCGAGCATGTATCCCTACGATAACTTTGCTGATGAAGGCCTGGAAGAGGATATCACCTTACGTTCGAGCGTGAATGAAGTCAGTGAAGCCCTGGAGAAAGAATTAGAAGAGCGATTGGCTATTGCCGGTATTGAAGTACTGGAAGCACGCATTGGTTATTTGGCGTACGCCCAGGAGATCGCCAACGCCATGCTTAAACGGCAGCAAGCCACGGCCATCGTAGCTGCCCGTCATAAGATCGTAGAAGGTGCAGTGAGCATGGTCGAAATGGCCATCAATGATCTGAGCAAACGCAAGATCGTAGACCTGGATGATGAACGCAAAGTGGCCATGGTGAGCAACCTTATGGTTATCCTTTGTGGGGATCGCGATGCCACCCCGGTGGTGAACGCAGGAACCTTAAATCATTAATGGGGACCGATGCCGCTCACCAGTACTCAAGTTCAATGATTAAAACCCGGATACGATGAAAGAATATAAGGTCGTTAGCTATAAAATGCGTTTGAGCAAGAATAATCAACACCTGGAAGACTTTTTAAACAGTCATGCCATTTCCGGATGGTCGCTAAAGGCCATTGATGATTCCTGGACGCGAATAATTTTAGAACGCAACAAAAACAGATAATTATGATTCCTACCCTCACCACACTTTCGTGGAAGAATACCCGCAACACTTTTCTTTTGCTATTAAGCATGTGGTGCGCTGTCACCTTTGCTCAGGAAAGCACTTCGGTAGCTACCGAATTACAAATCAATCCGTTAATTCGTGGGACTTTATTAAGTCCGAAACAGGGATCCAACCAATTGGCCATTCTCATCGCAGGTTCTGGCCCTACCGATCGCAACGGAAATCAGCGTATGGCGCAAAACAACGCCTTAAAATTGCTGGCCGAAGCCCTGGCTCAGCAAGGAATTGCCTCTTTTCGCTATGACAAACGCATATTTACTTTATTGCAACAGGGCAACTTGAAAGAAGAAGACCTGCGCTTTGAGGATTTCGTTGAAGATGCTGTTGCTGTAGTAGAACATTTTAACAGGGATGAGAATTATACCGACCTCATCCTGATAGGCCACAGCCAGGGCTCCTTAGTCGCCCTCCTGGCTGCTCAGAAAGCGGAGGTGGATAAACTGGTATCACTAGCCGGTGCCGGAAAATCAATCGATAAAGTCATCGTAGATCAAATTGGATCTCAAATGCCCGAACTTCGACCTCAAGCTGAAGTAGCCATGAATACTCTGGCAGAACAAGGAAAAGTAGCAGATTACAGTCCGGCACTCCAGTCCATTTTACGTCCGGCGGTACAACCGTTCATCTATAGTTGGCTGCAATACGATCCGGCACAAATCATTGCTGAGTTGGACCTGCCCCTACTGATCATCAATGGGACCAAAGACTTACAAGTTGCCGTGGAAGAAGCAGAGCGTCTCAAGGAAGCAGCTCCAATGGCTCAATTAAAGGTGTTGGAAAACATGAACCATGTGCTTAAAGATATTCCGGGTAAATCACTGGAAAATGCCAAATCGTACAACGAGCCCCACCGGCCTTTGGCACCAGAGTTAGTCCAGACCATCGTTGATTTTATTAAAGCTTAGCATGTCTAAAAAGAAAGCCTTTGCATTGCGGATTAATGAAGACATCATGAAAGCCATAGAGAAATGGGCCAGTGATGAATTTCGCAGCACCAATGGCCAAATTGAATATTTACTTAACGAAGCCTTAAAAAAAGCCAATCGTAAAAAAAGAGCATAGTGCTGGCGTTTCAGTATCCTGTGAAATATCCTATTTTAGTGCGCCGATAGCTCTTGGGAATGAAAAAACGCTTTTTACTAGGTCTCTGCACATTGTTTACCCTCTCCTTTTGGGCACAAAAAAAGGAAGTAACCGTTTACTACACAGAGTTTCCGGTACAAGTGGATGGTATATTGGATGAAAAAGCCTGGGAAGAAGCCCTCCCGGCCACCGATTTCTATCAGTACTTCCCGACCGATTCTCTGCTCGCCGAGCAGCAGTCTGAGATTTATTTTCTCTACGATGCCCTTACCCTATACGTTGGGATCAAAGTCTACACCTCAGGAGCGGAATACGTGATTCCCTCCTTACGGCGGGATTTCCGTGCCGGGGGAAGCGATAACATCACCTTGATGTTTGACACCTTTAATGACGGTACCAATGCCTTTCTATTTGGGAGCAATCCGGCTGGGGTGCGCAGAGAAGCCCTGGTTTCGGGCGGGGGTGCCGAATTACGGGGATTTACAACGAGCTGGGACACCAAGTGGCGGGGAGAAACGCGCCAATATGACGGCTATTATATTTGCGAATGGGCCATTCCCTTCTCCGCATTTAAATTTCGCGAAGGCGAAACGCGCTGGCGCATGAACAGTTATCGTTTTGATACGATGACCAATGAATCGAGCACCTGGAACAACATTCCTCAAAACCAGAATATTTTCAGCCTGGCTTATATGGGCGATATGGTCTTTGAACGGCCACTCGGCAATAGCAAATCACCCATCTCGGTCATTCCCTATGTCAACGCCCTCGCCATCGAGGATTTTGAGAACGACGACCAAATTTTCGATTTTAAAGTGGGGGGTGATGCCCGAATGACCATCGGCAACAGCCTTAATTTGGATCTGACTATCAATCCTGACTTTTCTCAGGTGGAGGTAGACCGGGCCATTACTAACCTGACCCGCTTTGAAGTGGGATTGCCGGAACGGAGACAATTCTTTATCGAAAACAGTGATCTCTTTGCTGATTTTGGTGACGACCGGGACGCTAATCCTTTTTTCTCCCGTCGTATTGGAATTGCCACCAACGAAGATGGTACGACAGTTCAAAATGATATAATAGCCGGAGCCCGACTCAGCGGAAAACTAAACAATCGCTTCCGCATCGGCCTGCTCAATATGCAAACCGCTGAAGATGCTCAAGCCGGCATTGCCGGGGCCAATAATGCCGTAGTGGCTCTACAGCATCAGGTATTTAGCAGATCGAACATCAGTTTTCTCTTTGTCAATCGCCAAACTACCGGAGACCCTGAATTTGAAACCATGGCAACCGACTACAACCGGGTGATCGGATTGGATTACAATCTGGCTTCTATCGACAACACCTGGAACGGAAAATTTTATCTCCACAAATCCTTCACCCCGGGCGTCGACAGCAATGATTATTCTACCGGTGCCGGTACAGAATACAACAGCCGCAATTTCCGGATATACTTAGGCGGCCTTTATATTGGGGAGAATTTTAATTCTGACCTGGGCTTTATTCGGCGTAAAGACATTTTCAAGGTCAACCCGCGGTTTGAACGCTTGGTCTGGCCCAAAAAGGGTAAGATCAATAGGCATATTTTTAGTGTACTTCCCGAAGTCATTTGGAGACCCGGCCTTGATTTTGAATATGCCGACCACACCTTTGTTGGACAGTGGGATGCTGAATTCAAGAATCAGGCGCAAATGACCGCACGGGTAGTCAACCGGTACACCTTACTGTTCGACGACTTTGATCCAACGCGCAGTCAGGACGCCGTGCCTTTAGCCGCCGGAACGGACTATAATTATACCTCCTTCGAGGCCCAATTTCGTTCGGACCGCCGACAAACCTTTTCCTATCGGGTACAACCCAGCCTGGGTCAATTCTTTAACGGTTCGATCTATTCTATGGAACTCGACCTCAACCTGCGCATCCAGCCTTTTTTGGTCGCCAGCATGGAAGGCCGGTATGACCGTATCGATCTGCCGGAACCCTTTGCCAGCAACAACTTGTGGTTGGTTGGACCTCGCTTTGACATCACCTTCAATCGATCGCTCTTCTGGGCTACCCTAATCCAATACAGCTCGCAACAAAATAACTTTGGGATCAATAGCCGATTGCAGTGGCGTTTCGCTCCGCTTTCCGATCTGTTTCTCGTGTACAATGACAACTATGCCACAGCCGATCTCTTCGTTCCTCGACAGCGATCGATCAACCTAAAGGTCACCTATTGGCTTTACCTCTAAATTAATGATATGCTCAACGCGTTACAGAATCCCGTTTTCGAATCTGATACTGTAGTCTTTGGCTTGCTTATGTTGGCTCTGGCTGCAATCTTCTACACCTCATCGATCGATCGCGGCTTTTGGAAACAGTTTTATCGTTTTGTTCCTGTTTTACTCCTCTGCTATCTTATCCCGGCCGTTTTTACCTCCCTCGGATTGATAGACGACGATGTTTCCCAACTCTATTATGTGGCCAGCAGGTATCTATTGCCGGCAGCATTGGTCTTGATGACCTTAAGTATCGACCTGAAAGCGATCTACAATTTAGGCCCTAAGGCATTGATCTTATTTTTCGCAGGTACCCTGGGTATCGTATTGGGCGGTCCGCTGGCGCTCCTATTGGTTTCCTGGATCGCTCCGGAATTATTGGGCGGAGCAGGTCCCGATGCGATCTGGCGCGGACTTTCCACCATTGCCGGGAGTTGGATTGGCGGCGGTGCTAATCAGGCCGCCATGCTGGAAATCTATAAGTACAATCCCGATAAGTACGGTGGGATGGTTTTGGTAGACATTGTGGTGGCCAACATCTGGATGGCCATTATCCTGTTGGGGATCGAAAAGAACAAACGCATTGATCGCTGGTTACAAGCAGATACTTCGGCTATTGAAGCCTTAAAGGAGAAGGTGTCCGCTTTCGCGAAAAGCATCACACGTACGCCTACGCTCACCGATTACATGATTATGCTGGGTCTCGCTTTTGGTGCGGTGGGGCTTTCCCACTGGTTTGCCGAAGCCATTGCGTCCTTTCTGAATGAACGGGTAGCAGCTATTCAGGAACCCGGCAGTCCGTTGGCTTCCTTCAGCTCCACTTTCTTTTGGATGGTGACCATGGCAACCGCGATAGGCATTGTCCTATCCTACACCCCCGCCCGTAATCTGGAGGGAGCCGGAGCCAGTAAAATTGGAGGGATCTTTATCTACATTCTGGTCGCCACCATTGGAATGAAAATGGATCTTACCCAGATCTTTGAGAATCCGGCGCTGATCGTTATCGGTCTGGTTTGGATGACCTTTCACGCCCTCTTGTTAATTGGTGTGGCTAAGTGGATCAAAGCCCCTTTCTTCTTTTTGGCCGTGGGGAGTCAAGCGAATGTAGGCGGAGCTGCTTCAGCCCCGGTGATCGCCGCGGCATTTCACCCCTCATTGGCCACCGTTGGTGTGCTGCTCGCTGTTTTAGGCTATGTGGTGGGAACCTATGGTGCCATTTTATGTACAATTTTAATGCAAATGGTCACCCAGGGCTAGCATTTATACGTCAGAAAACGCATCTTTGTAACCCATAAAAAGTATCTATGAAACGGCCCCTCCTTTCTTTATTTATTCTCATTTTAATCGTTTCCTGTTCCCAAAAAAAGGACTTTACGCTGAGCGGAACCGTTAGCGGACTGAAAAAGGGAACCTTGTATTTAGAAAAACTTCAAGACACCCTACTCGTCCGTTTGGATTCGGTGGTCATTGATGGAGATCCTGCTTTTGAATTAGCTACAGAACTCAAAGAACCGGAAGTGCTCTACCTTCATCTCGAGAAAAAAGACGCCTCTGATTACGATGATCGCATTCTCTTTTTTGCAGAGCCCGGGGAAATGACACTAACGACTTCTTTAGAGAACTTTGAACGTCAGGCCGCCATCACCGGCTCTGAAAATCAAGCGAAATTGGAAGAATATACAGCGATGATCATGCGATTTAATGATCGCAATCTGGATTTGCTCAAAGCGAGTTTTGAAGCCCAGCAAAAGGACGAAAATGAAGCGATCCTGGCAGCAGATCAACAAATGCAGGCCTTGACCAAGCGTAGGTACCTGTACACCGTAAACTATGCCCTCAATAATAAAAACCTGGAGATTGCACCTTATCTGGCGCTTTCGGAGATCTTTGACGCTAACGTGACCTATCTGGACACTATCTATAAATCGTTAGCGCCTAAGGTACAGCGATCCCGGTATGGAAAGGAATTGAAAGATTTTATTAAGGATCGCAAAGCACAAGAATAAAAAAAAGCTCCATGAAGGAGCTTTTTTTAGAGTTTATTGACCCGATCAATTAGCTTTCGTGCTTCCGTTTCCAGATCAGCACGAACACCTTTAAGGTGTTGCGGACGATTCTCCACCCGGGTATCGTTCACCCTGGCGATCAAGGCGTCAAAAGTAGTGATCGCATCATCAATGATGGCTTCTGCCTCTTTATTATCTTCTTTGGGATTTAAAGCCTCCCAGATCAATACGGCGTCGATGATATCTCCCAACACATTATTGATGTCTTTTTTCAAGTTTCTAATACTTGCCATGTTTCGTTCTTTTAGGCGGCAAAAATAGCTGTTTTTTCTGAATCTGAGGGACTTAATTTCCTCCTTCCACAAGTTCTTTGACCGCTTCAAACGCTTTTTTGCGATGCCGCTTGGCATTCATGTTCTTGTAGCGCAGAACAATCTCGCCTGACCGATCGATCACGAAGGTCTCTCGCCCCGGCAACAGGCCAAATAGCTCGGATTGAACGCCAAAAGCTTTTCGAAGACTACCCTGAGTATCGGTTAGAATGGGAAAGGGTAGATCGTGCTTCTTAGCAAAACGCTCGTGGCTCTTTACAGAATCGCTACTCACACCAAAGATTTGAGCCCCCAAGGTTTTGAATTCGGGCATAGCGTCTCTAAAATCACAGACCTCTGACGTACACCCGGGAGTGAAGTCTTTGGGATAAAAAAATAGTACCGTTGGGCCCTCAGGGTAGATCTCCTTGGCCTCCTGCCAATCGCCGTTTTGATCCTGTAATCGAAATAGTGGTGCTTTCATGAGTGGAGGATTAGCCGGAATAGGTGACGAAATTCCGGGGCGTTTCGTACAAAGTAACCTCGAGGTCCAGAGACGCTTTTAAATGCGGTCGGAGTCGGTTGTGGATCTCCACCGCGATATTCTCTGCGGTAGGATTCACTTGCTTAAAGACCTCTACCTCTTCATTCAAGTTCTTATGATCAAAGGCCTGTTCGACCTGTTCCTCAATAAGATCTTTCACCACTTTTAGATCGACCACAAAACCGGTTTCTGGATCGATCTCCCCTGTTATACTCACGATAAGTTCGTAGTTATGGCCGTGATAATGTGGATTGCTGCATTTCCCAAAGACCGCGCTGTTCTTTTCATCATCCCAATCTTTGCGATAGAGTCGATGGGCTGCGTTGAAATGTGCTTTGCGATGAACCGTTACCTTTTTCATAGATCGAAGTGCGAATAAAATTTATCAAAGATGATCTTGAACCAGGCGGTATAACGCTCCGGATGTGCTTTCATATCGGCTTTCACTTCCTGTAAAGGCATCCATTTCCAATCGGCTACCTCTTCCGGATTGATCTGGGGCTCCTCATTGTAGTAGCCCAACAGTACATGATCGTATTCATGTTCTGTCAATCCGTTGTCAAAGGGCGCTTTATAAATGAAGGACAGTACATCTCTCAGCGGGGTGGTAAATCCCATCTCCTCCTGAAGTCTGCGCTTACCGGCTTCAATATTACCCTCTCCTTCCCGTTGATGACTGCAGCAGGTATTGGTCCACAATCCCGGACTGTGGTATTTCTCCAGGGCACGCTGTTGCAGCATAAGTTCCTTTTTGTCGTTCAGAACAAAGACCGAAAAAGCGCGGTGAAGCAAGGCTTTTTCGTGGGCTTCCATTTTAGGCATGAGACCGATTTGCTCGTCGTTCTCATCGACCAGAATTACTTTTTCTTCTTTCATAGTTAGCTTTCGCGAAAGCAAATTTACAAAATAGGAACTGCTAAAAAACGAGAACCACAAAAAAGCGCCCTCCTGAGAGGGCGCTCCGAATAACTCAGTTATCCGTTGGGTAAAGATTAGTACTCGACAACGATAAACTCGCTGCGTCTGTTATCTTCATGCTTCTCTGCTGAACACGGAACACCATTAGCACAATCGTTGATCAATTGGGTTTCTCCATAACCACGACCAGTCAGACGGTCAGGAGAGATTCCTTTACTAATGATCCAATTGATGGTAGATTTGTTTCGTCGTTCCGATAAAGCCAAATTATAGTCATCATCGCCACGGCTGTCTGTATGTGAGCGCACATCGATTTTTAAACTGGGGTATTCTTCCATGATGGCTACGACCTTAGCCAGCTCAAGCGCGGCTTCTGGGCGAATATTCGATTTATCAAAGGCAAAGTAAATTGGATTGATCTCAAACGGAAGCTCTTCTCCCGGAGTGAACGGACTGTCCTTTTTGAGTTGCAAAGTAATGTCTACCTGCTGGGTCGTATCGGGTAGGGAGACCGACTGTTCTGACGGGAAGTACTTGTCTTTGGTGGCGCGCACCATCAAATTCTGTTCACACTCCAGTTCTGGAATCATGAACTTCCCGACGGCATCAGCCTCCATAGCAAAAAGCTGAGCTCCATCAAGAGTGGTCACACTGATTTTTGCGTTCGGAATGGGTTCTCCTGAATCTTCATCCACTACGGTGCCTGCAAGAACAATGGCGCAGGGCTCTTTGTAGTCTTCCAATTCAACAAAACTGTAAATATCATCATTATTCCCTCCCCCCATACGGTTGGAAGCAAAGAATCCGCGTTTGGTGGATTCGTTAATTACAAAGGTGAAATCATCTTCTGAACTATTGATGGGAGAACCGATGTTCTTCACCAAAGCCTCCGTCTCATCGGCATCCAGGTCGTAGCGGAAGACATCTAAGCCTCCCAATCCAACGTGTCCATCAGAAGCGAAATACATGCGATTGCTTTCGGTAATGAAGGGGAAGCTTTCCCGTCCTTCGGTATTGACCACCGGGCCTAAATTCACCATATCCCCATACGTACCGTCCTCTCGAATGTCCACATACCAGATGTCAGAAAGACCTTTAGTGCCTTCTTTATCAGAAGCAAAATAGAGTCGGCTTTCATCGGCATTAAGCGCCGGATGCGCTACGCTATAGGCATCACTGGTAAACGGTAAGGCTACCGGATTGGTCCAACCTGAATTGGTTTTCGTTGCTTTAAAAATCTTTAGCTTGTTAGTCAGCTCTTCATCCCGACCGTATTCACCACTGTTGGTATAATTGTTTCGGGTAAAATAGATCGTTTGACCATCTTTCGTAAATACAGCTGTACTTTCGTGAAATTTAGAATTGAGATCACCATCCATGAGCTCAATGTCCTTACCGGTCGTATATACACTTTCCAGAGGTACCTTATACAGATCTAGAAAAGGCTCCACATTCCAGTCATGTACCCGTTTGGCAACCGTCCCGGTGTCACGATTGGAGGCAAAAATGAGTTGGTCTTCGTACACCACGGGACCAAAGTCCTGGTAGGGCGAATTAATGGTGGTCGTATTGATGTCGTAGCGACCGCTCTGATATTCGATTTCCTTGAGGTAATCTCTCTTTTTATCGAAGGATTCTCCTCGGGAGTCCGATCCTTTTTTGCTTCGGAAGTCATCCATGGCCCGATCCGCAGCACCGTATTCCTTCAAGGCTCTTAGGGATTGGGCGTAACGGAAATAATATTCAGAAGGAGTATCCCCTGGATATTCCTCTACCAGTCTTCCATACCATACTTTGGCCTCATCATACTCCGCATTAAAGTAATAGGAATCTCCCAACTTCTGGAATAGATCGGCTGAAGCATAGCCTTCCTCAGCTACCTTGAGATAGATTTTCTGAGCATCGATATAGGCATAGCGATTGAACTTCTTGTCCGCACGCTCCAAGTCCTTTTCTTGCGACCAGGACAAGGCACTCGCTAAAACCATAATCATTGCAATCGTAGTACGTAAATAAGTCTTCATACTCATATAGTTGTAATTCGTAATAGGTTGTAATTCTTCATTATTAGAAGAATCTTGGGGTCAACATGCGATCGTATTCTCTAAAGAGCTCAAATCGTAAAAACACCTCATAACTTCCGTCGTTGTATATGGTCTCTCCCAGTTCAGTGGTCTCCCGATCATAGGCAAAGCCAATCATCAAACCATCAGACACCTGAAATCCTACCATCCCGCTCAAAGCAGCACTCCAGCGATAAGCCGCACCCAGGGTAAGTTTCTGATACAACAGAAAGTTGGCGCTGACATCCACCTGTAGAGGCGCTCCGGCCACCAACTTGACCATAGTCGAGGGCTTGAACTTGACATCACTCGACAGATCGAAAGTGTATCCTGCGATCCCGTAGTAATGCAGACGCTCCTCGGCCACAAAACTGGTGGAGTTGCTGTTCAGGCTTTCATCAAAATGCTCAGTGGTCAGTAAATTGGGTACCGATACCCCCAGGTAGAAGCGATCCGTATGATAATAGGCTCCGGCTCCAATGTTGGGGGAGAATTTGTTATCGATGTTGTTTTGAAAACGAGGATCCCCCGGATTGAAAATATTCAATCGCGAAAAGTCCACATCCAGAATATGTCCGCCGGCTTTAACTCCAAAGCTCAATCGGCCCTCTGCCGAGGTATTGACCGTATAGCTGAAATCAACGTTAACGTAGGTTTCCTGTGCCGGGCCCAGAGCGTCATTAACAATCGATAGACCCAGTCCCATATTGCTTAAGCCTATTGGTGAGTGTACACTCAGACTCTGGGTGCGAGGCGCTCCTTCCAGTCCTACCCATTGACTGCGGTGCAGTCCAACAATGCTCAACACGCCCCTGTTTCCGGCGTAGGCCGGATTGATGGCTACCGTATTGTACATGTACTGGGTGTACTGCGCATCCTGCTGTGCGACAGCGGAAAATAATCCGCAGCAAAGCAGCATGAGAACAACGATCGATATACTGAAATTTCTCATAGTAGTATCACTTTTTAAAGGCCTTCTTATCTCTTTCATCTTATCTGTTGATATATAGGAATCCGGATCGATGTACCACATTGCCGGGTGCACGTTCATAATTCAGGATGTAGTAATAGGTACCCGTCGGAAGTTGTTCTCCCTGTCGAACGGTTACACGCCCATCCGATTCCCCTCTAAAGGCAGGGACTCCTGATTGTCCGTAGCCGTCTGCATTAAAGACTTCCACTCCCCAACGGTTAAAGATCTGTAGCGTATTCTCCGGGAAGTTCTCTAGACCTTCAATTACCAATACATCGTTAAGACCATCATCATTCGGTGAGATACCATCATAGATGATGATGTTGTCGTCGTCCTCCGGAAGCACGCCCTGGAAGATAACCACGGTAGGATCGTCGGGTTCTCCATCATCCTCCAGATCAATATTCTCGTTATCAAAAGGATCATCGGAAAGATCTTCCACTTCTCCTCCACTCATATCAAAACCGAATACAGTGGCCTGATTCTCTACAAATCCGCGATCGATGTCTTCTGCTGTGATTTGATACTCTGCGGTAAAGGTGGTACTGTCCGTCGCATCGGCCTCCAGATCAATTGGACCCCCAGAAACGGTCACTAACGGATCCTCAATGGTAATATCGAATAAATCAACATCAGAGGTGTTTCTTACCGTGAATCTATACGCTATTGTTTCTCCAACTTGCGGAAGACCGTCCTGATTATCGTCTCTGAAAGAAGCGATCTTATCCAGTTCTATCGCGAGTACGGGTGGTGCCGGACTTGGAGCAGGCAGATCAGTGATGGTTGGATCATCGGTTGGATCATCGCCTTCATCCGGACCGTCCACCGTTTCATCTCCGTCATCAGATACATCGGTCACATCATCCCCATTGATATCCTGTCCGGTAGCCAACGCGGAGTTGACGAACTGCTCTGCCTGTACATCCGCATCAGTGATCACGTAAGTTGCTGTAGCCGTACCGGTCTCCCCTGGAGCCAAAGTACTTGGCGTAATAGCGAGGTCAGTAATTCCAATTAGCGGATCACTTATCACAATATTTTCAATGGTTACGCCACCAACGTTCGTAACGGTGAACGTAAAGGTAATGGTCTCACCAACTTCAGCAAAGAAATCAAAGTTCTCATCATTGAAGACACTCGTTTTGATCAGACTTAGCGCGCCAGCACCAGGCAGGTCAGTGATGGTCGGATCATCCGTTGGATCATCACCCTCATCAGGACCGTCTGTGGTCTCATCGCCATCGTCAGAGATGTCTTCTACATCATCCCCGTTAGGATCTTGTCCGGTAGCCAGTGCCGAGTTGACAATACTTCCAGCATCGATATCCGCCTGAGTGATCGTATAGGTCGCCGTAGCAGTTCCCACTGCACCCGGAACCAATGGATCTGGAGTTACCGCCAGATCAGTGATCCCGATCAAGGCATCGTTGATCACCGTACCTGAGATGGTCACATCTCCGGTGTTGGTTACCGTGAAGGTATAGGTGATCGTCTCGCCTTCCTGAGCGAAGCCGTCCCCATTCTCATCGTTCCATACGCTGGTCTTGATCAGGCTGATGGTTCCCTCTCCAGGCAGGTCAGTGATGGTTGGATCATCCGTCGGATCATCGCCCTCATCAGGACCGTCTGTGGTCTCATCGCCATCGTCAGAGATGTCTTCTACATCATCCCCATTGGGATCTTGTCCGGTAGCCAGTGCCGAGTTGACAATACTTCCGGCATCGATATCCGCCTGAGTGATCGTATAGGTCGCCGTAGCAGTTCCTACTGCACCCGGAGCCAATGGATCTGGAGTTACCGCCAGATCAGTGATCCCGATCAAGGCATCATTGATCACCGTACCTGAGATGGTCACATCTCCGGTGTTGGTTACCGTGAAGGTATAGGTGATCGTCTCGCCTTCCTGAGCGAAGCCGTCTCCATTCTCATCGTTCCATACGCTGGTCTTGATCAGGCTGATGGTTCCCTCTCCAGGCAGGTCAGTGATGGTCGGATCATCCGTTGGATCATCGCCCTCATCAGGACCGTCTGTGGTCTCATCGCCATCGTCAGAGATGTCTTCTACATCATCCCCATTGGGATCTTGTCCGGTAGCCAGTGCCGAGTTGACAATACTTCCAGCATCGATATCCGCCTGAGTGATCGTATAGGTCGCCGTAGCAGTTCCCACTGCACCCGGAGCCAATGGATCTGGAGTTACCGCCAGATCAGTGATCCCGATCAAGGCATCATTGATCACCGTACCTGAGATAGTCACATCTCCGGTGTTGGTTACCGTGAAGGTATAGGTGATCGTCTCGCCTTCCTGAGCGAAGCCGTCTCCATTCTCATCGTTCCATACGCTGGTCTTGATCAGGCTGATGGTTCCCTCTCCAGGCAGGTCAGTGATGGTTGGATCATCCGTCGGATCATCGCCCTCATCAGGACCGTCTGTGGTCTCATCGCCATCGTCAGAGATGTCTTCTACATCATCCCCATTGGGATCTTGTCCGGTAGCCAGTGCCGAGTTAACGATACTTCCGGCATCGATATCCGCCTGAGTGATCGTATAGGTCGCCGTAGCAGTTCCCACTGCACCCGGAGCCAATGGATCTGGAGTTACCGCCAGATCAGTGATCCCGATCAAGGCATCATTGATCACCGTACCTGAGATGGTCACATCTCCGGTGTTGGTTACCGTGAAGGTATAGGTGATCGTCTCGCCTTCCTGAGCGAAGCCGTCTCCATTCTCATCGTTCCATACGCTGGTTTTCACCAACTGTATACCAGTTCCGACTACGGTGATCGTCACCGTAGCTGTTTCCGTATTTGTCGTCCCATCCGGGTGAGTTACTGTAACGGTGTATTCAAACGTATCGACACCAACAAAATCCGGATCAGGCGTATAGGTAATGGTACCATCCGCATTGATCACTACACTTCCATTGGTCGGATCTGTAGTTGAAGTCACCTCAAAATCACTGTTAGCAAAAGTATCGTTGTCCAATACATTTACAGTGATGGGTGTATTGACTATGGTTGACTCTTCATCATCAAAAGCATCTTGTACCGGAGTAACCGTTACGGTCACCGTTGCTGTTTCTTCCGATGTCGTACCGTCGGCATTGGTCACAGTCACCGTGTAGGTGAAGGTTACCTCACCCACGAAGTCCGGTGCCGGAATAATGTCTACCGTACCGTCCGCATTGAGTACTACTTCAGCATTACCGCTATCCGGCTGGGTCACACCAGTAACTGCAGCATCAGTGTCTGCACCAAAGGTGTCATTAGCCAGCAGATCAACGTTGGTCAAGGTAGTGTCCTCTTCCGTGGTCAATACATCATCCACTGCATCCGGTGAGCCAGAACCATCCACCACTATAGTAACTGTAGCCGTCTCTGTATTGGTTGTCCCATCAGGATGGGTTACGGTCACGGTATAGGTAAAGGTATCTGTACCGTTAAAGTCATCATTCGGCGTGTAGGTAATGGTACCATCCGCATTGATCACTACGCTTCCATTGGTCGGATCCGTAGTAGAAGTCACCTCAAAATCACTGTTCGCAAAAGTATCGTTGTCCAATACACTTACAGTGATCGGTGTGTCTTCAGGAGTTGTATCCTGATCATCAAAAGCATCTTGTACCGGAGTAACCGTTACGGTCACCGTTGCTGTTTCTTCCGATGTCGTACCGTCGGCATTGGTCACAGTCACCGTGTAGGTGAAGGTTACCTCGCCCACAAAGTCCGGTGCCGGAATAATGTCTACCGTACCGTCAGCATTGAGTACTACTTCCGCATTACCGCTATCCGGCTGGGTCACACCAGTAACTGCAGCATCAGTGTCTGCACCAAAAGTGTCATTAGCCAGCAGATCAACGTTGGTCAAGGTAGTGTCCTCTTCCGTGGTCAATTCGTCATCCACTGCATCCGGGGAGCCAGAACCATCCACTACTATAGTAACTGTAGCCGTCTCTGTATTGGTTGTCCCATCAGGATGGGTTACGGTCACGGTATAGGTAAAGGTATCTGTACCGTTAAAGTCATCATTCGGCGTGTAGGTAATGGTACCATCCGCATTGATCACTACGCTTCCATTGGTCGGATCCGTAGTAGAAGTCACCTCAAAATCACTGTTCGCAAAAGTATCGTTGTCCAATACACTTACAGTGATCGGTGTGTCTTCAGGAGTTGTATCCTGATCATCAAAAGCATCTTGTACCGGAGTAACCGTTACGGTCACCGTTGCTGTTTCTTCCGATGTCGTACCGTCGGCATTAGTCACAGTCACCGTGTAGGTAAAGGTTACCTCACCCACGAAGTCCGGTGACGGAATAATGTCTACCGTACCGTCAGCATTGAGTACTACTTCAGCATTACCGCTATCCGGCTGGGTCACACCAGTAACTGCAGCATCAGTGTCTGCACCAAAGGTGTCATTAGCCAGCAGATCAACGTTGGTCAAGGTAGTGTCCTCTTCCGTGGTCAATACATCATCCACTGCATCCGGTGAGCCAGAACCATCCACCACTATAGTAACTGTAGCCGTCTCTGTATTGGTTGTCCCATCAGCATGGGTTACGGTCACGGTATAGGTAAAGGTATCTGTACCATTAAAGTCATCATTCGGCGTGTAGGTAATGGTACCATCCGCATTGATCACTACGCTTCCATTGCTCGGGTCTGTAGTTGAAGTTACCTCAAAATCACTGTTTGCAAAAGTATCGTTGTCCAATACACTTACAGTGATCGGTGTGTCTTCAGGAGTTGTATCCTGATCATCAAAAGCATCTTGTACCGGAGTAACCGTTACGGTCACTGTTGCTGTTTCTTCCGATGTCGTACCGTCGGCATTGGTCACAGTCACTGTGTAGGTGAAGGTTACCTCGCCCACAAAGTCCGGTGACGGAATAATGTCTACCGTACCGTCAGCATTGAGCACTACTTCAGCATTACCGCTATCTGGCTGGGTCACACCAGTAACTGCAGCATCAGTGTCTGCACCAAAAGTGTCATTAGCCAGCAGATCAACATTGGTCAAGGTAGTGTCCTCTTCCGTGGTCAATGCATCATCCACTGCATCATCCACAGGAGTAACGGTTACCGTTACTGTGGCCGTCTCCTCAGAGGTGGTGCCATCAGGATTAGTTACCGTGACGGTGTATTCAAAAGTGTCCTCGCCAACAAAGTCGGGGTCCGGAGTATAGGTGACCGTACCGTCGGCATTGATCACTACGCTTCCATTCTCAGGATCGGTCACTGAAGTAACCTCTACCTCCGTGTCAGGATCAAAGCCATCATTGGCCAGTACGTCGATCACTACCGGAGTGTCCTCAGGAGTCGTGGCCGTATCATCCATCACATCATCCACCGGAGTGACGGTTACCGTTACCGTGGCCGTCTCCTCTGAGGTGGTGCCATCAGGGTTAGTTACCGTGACGGTGTATTCAAAAGTATCCTCACCAACAAAGTCGGGGTCCGGAGTATAGGTGACCGTACCATCGGCATTGATCACTACCGTTCCATTCTCAGGATCGGTCACTGAAGTAACCTCCACATCCGTGTCAGGATCAAAGCCATCATTGGCCAGTACGTCGATCACTACCGGGGTGTCCTCAGGAGTCGTGGCCATATCGTCCATCACATCATCCACCGGAGTGACGGTTACCGTTACTGTGGCCGTCTCCTCAGAGGTGGTGCCATCAGGGTTAGTTACCGTGACGGTGTATTCAAAAGTATCCTCGCCAACAAAGTCGGGGTCCGGAGTATAGGTGACCGTACCATCGGCATTGATCACTACGCTTCCATTCTCAGGATCGGTCACTGAAGTAACCTCTACCTCCGTGTCAGGATCAAAGCCATCATTGGCCAGTACGTCGATCACTACCGGGGTGTCCTCAGGAGTCGTGGCCGTATCGTCCATCACATCATTCACCGGAGTGACGGTTACCGTTACTGTGGCCGTCTCCTCAGAGGTCGTTCCATCAGGGTTAGTTACCGTGACGGTGTATTCAAAAGTATCCTCGCCAACAAAGTCGGGGTCCGGAGTATAGGTGACCGTACCGTCGGCATTGATCACTACGCTTCCATTCTCAGGATCGGTCACTGAAGTAACCTCTACCTCCGTGTCAGGATCAAAGCCATCATTGGCCAGTACGTCGATCACTACCGGGGTGTCCTCGGGAGTAGTGGCCGTATCGTCCATCACATCATCCACCGGAGTGACGGTTACCGTTACTGTGGCCGTCTCCTCAGAGGTGGTGCCATCAGGGTTAGTTACCGTGACGGTGTATTCAAAAGTGTCCTCGCCAACAAAGTCGGGGTCCGGAGTATAGGTGACCGTACCATCGGCATTGATCACTACGCTTCCATTCTCAGGATCGGTCACTGAAGTAACCTCTACCTCCGTGTCAGGATCAAAGCCATCATTGGCCAGTACGTCGATCACTACCGGAGTGTCCTCAGGAGTCGTGGCCGTATCATCCATCACATCATCCACCGGAGTGACAGTTACCGTTACTGTGGCCGTCTCCTCTGAGGTGGTGCCATCAGGGTTAGTTACCGTGACGGTGTATTCAAAAGTATCCTCACCAACAAAGTCGGGGTCCGGAGTATAGGTGACCGTACCATCGGCATTGATCACTACGCTTCCATTCTCAGGATCGGTCACTGAAGTAACCTCTACCTCCGTGTCAGGATCAAAGCCATCATTGGCCAGTACGTCGATCACTACCGGAGTGTCCTCAGGAGTCGTGGCCGTATCATCCATCACATCATCCACCGGAGTGACGGTTACCGTTACTGTGGCCGTCTCCTCTGAGGTGGTGCCATCAGGGTTAGTTACCGTGACGGTGTATTCAAAAGTATCCTCACCAACAAAGTCGGGGTCCGGCGTATAGGTGACCGTACCATCGGCATTAATCACTACACTTCCATTCTCAGGATCGGTCACTGAAGTAACCTCCACATCCGTGTCAGGATCAAAGCCATCATTAGCCAGTACGTCGATCACTACCGGGGTGTCCTCAGGAGTCGTGGCCGTATCGTCCATCACATCATCCACCGGAGTGACGGTTACCGTTACTGTGGCCGTCTCCTCAGAGGTGGTGCCATCAGGGTTAGTTACCGTGACGGTGTATTCAAAAGTATCCTCGCCAACAAAGTCGGGGTCCGGAGTATAGGTGACCGTACCATCGGCATTGATCACTACGCTTCCATTCTCAGGATCGGTCACTGAAGTAACCTCTACCTCCGTGTCAGGATCAAAGCCATCATTGGCCAGTACGTCGATCACTACCGGGGTGTCCTCAGGAGTCGTGGCCGTATCGTCCATCACATCATTCACCGGAGTGACGGTTACCGTTACTGTGGCCGTCTCCTCTGAGGTGGTGCCATCAGGGTTAGTTACCGTGACGGTGTATTCAAAAGTGTCCTCACCAACAAAGTCGGGGTCCGGAGTATAGGTGACCGTACCGTCGGCATTGATCACTACACTTCCATTCTCAGGATCGGTCACTGAAGTAACCTCCACATCCGTGTCAGGATCAAAGCCATCATTAGCCAGTACGTCGATCACTACCGGGGTGTCCTCAGGAGTCGTGGCCGTATCGTCCATCACATCATTCACCGGAGTGACGGTTACCGTTACTGTGGCCGTCTCCTCAGAGGTGGTGCCATCAGGGTTAGTTACCGTGACGGTGTATTCAAAAGTATCCTCACCAACAAAGTCGGGGTCCGGCGTATAGGTGACCGTACCATCGGCATTGATCACTACGCTTCCATTCTCAGGATCGGTCACTGAAGTAACCTCTACATCCGTGTCAGGATCAAAGCCATCATTGGCCAGTACGTCGATCACTACCGGGGTGTCCTCAGGAGTCGTGGCCGTATCGTCCATTACATCATTCACCGGAGTGACGGTAATTTCTACAAGAGCGACAGCAGTGTCGCCATCTGAATCTGTGATCACATACTCAAAACTATCAACACCAGTAAAATCAGGACCAGGAGTGTAGGTGATTGTGTCGTCTGAAGGGTCATCATTCCCGTTAGTATTGACAACAACAGTTCCGTTTGCTGGCTGTGTGAAAATACCAATGCTTCCTGTACTTGGTCCGTCAGGACCAAAATCATCATTGTCCAATACGGCAACGGTCACAGCTATATCTTCATTGGTAGTTGCGGCATCCGGATTGGCTTCCGGTCTACCGTCATCTACATAGTCATTCCCACAGGATGATTGCAGATTGACCACGCGTGTAATGATATTGTCGTTAGCACCGTCAACATCAGAAATAGAAACATAGCCCTCTTTGTCAGTTTCGGTTAGCGTATAGGTAACGTCTACAAGTGCTGAGGGAATGTTGGTGGTATAACGGAAGTCACCGTTGATATCCGTAAAGACATTGACATCTGTACCATCCGTACCGCTAATATTTACTTTTACATTGGCAATTGGATCTCCTCCTTCATCGGAAACATTTCCGCAAATTACAGGAGCAGTAATTATGTTTGATTCCGGATTGATATAATCTGCATTATCCAACTGAAGAGAATAGAATCGATCATTATTCCCATTTTGCTTTCCAATGGTAAAGGTTAAAGAACTCTTATTTTCCCAATAGTTACTGAAGGTGTAACGTGGATCATCTGAAATGGTTCCTCCAGGAGCAGTGGTAGGGTTTACAGCAGTCCCTCGGATAGACATTTCCTTACGCTCAATACTGATCAGCGTATTGGCTGATTGGAAATAGGCATCCGGTAGACTCAGCTCTTGATACTCTACCGTGCTTACACTATCCCCGTCAATATCGAAAGGAGAACCGAAGAAGGAGATATTAACCTCGTCTCCAAAATTACCCCCGCCAGAAACAAAGGTGATTTCAAATTTAACACTCTGATCTCCATTATTTGTAGAATTGATTCGAGGTTGAAATGCACGGTCTATTCCTTGATTGGTTACATCGATATTCAAGAGGCTCGCACCATTCATAAATTCTTTAATCTCCACCAAAGCATCGATGGTGGTTCCAAAATCGTTATTCGGAAAAATATTGGAGAATCGATAGACTGCACCTACCTGTAGTGCGGTTCCGCTTACCAGGCTGGGGTTGGTGAAATTAGAATTTTCATAAAAAGGACCACAGTCGCAAGTACGTTCTCCAGGAGGCACCACGATAACATCTCGCACGGTAACAGTAACCGTTGCTTCGCTAGTATCCCCATCCGCATCTTCAATGAGATAAGTAAAGGTATCGGTACCATTAAAATCCGGATTTGGCGTATAAATAATCATGTCATCGGTAGGATCGTTAGGGGTTCCATCATCAGAAACTACTACAGTTCCGTTGGTTGGTTGATCTCCTAAGGCTATCGTACCTGTGCTTGGTCCGTCAAGACCAAAGTCGTCATTATCGGTTACGTCGATAGTGATGAACGTATTTTCAGTAGTAGTTACCTCATCATCCTGTGCTTGTGGAACATTATTTTCCGCGCAAGCATCAATAATAAATTCTACACAGTCACTTCCAGCTCCTTCGACACCAATTCCGTTCCACTCAAATACCAGTTCCGTATACTCACCACTCACTTGAACACTACCCGCAGCGGTTCCTTTGGAAGAATTTAGGGAAGCTTCATCATTATTTCTGCTTATCATTTCATCCGGTGTACGGAAAAAAGCATTGTCCTCAACATTGAAGTTGGGCGTACCTGCCAGTCGCTGCAGCACAGCGCCAGGCGTAATTAGTTTGAGTTTGGCCGAGTTAGAAAATCTCCATTGCGGCTCGCTTGCACCATTCCCTCCCAGTCGATCGATATGAATTACAGGGTCGACAACTGGCCTACTGAAAACAAGGGTAAAGGTTCCACTCCCCTGGTCATCTCCAGGACCATCAATATCACTTCCTCCAGCCTCAGGACTACTATCCCAGGTAAAATACACTTCATACGAATTGGCGCCTTGTACCGCAGGATTTGACCAGAATGTTGCGCTATCTTCATTATTTGCAAAGGTTCCATTCTTTGGAGTTCTTATCAGAGCAGCTCCAGAGGCCGCCATGGTTAGGGTGACATCTACACTATTATCTGCCGTAGTTGAAGAAGACGGATTTGCGGTCGTCCAAGAAGTGGTTGAATTTGTACAATCCGGATCGGTGGTGTCAAAAACACTAATCGTTACCTGAGCACTAGCATTTTTGGATAGCACGCTACAGGCCCCATTGTCGCCTATGGTGTAAGAAAAGGTCGCAATCCCTACAAACCCTGGATCAGGAGTAAATGTGAAAACCCCATTTCCATTATCGACCAGAGTACCCGCCGCAGGTTGGGTAAAGGAGGCAATAAATAAGGTATCACCGTCAGGATCGCTGTCTGCACCATTCCCATTGTCATCAAATACGTTGAATGAAATGGCTGTATCCGCTTCGGTGGTCAATATATCATCTTCGGCGGTTGGTGCGTTATTCTCCTGCAAGCTTGGAGTAATTACCGTTACCTGACTGGTTTGGCCAATTTCACTGGACGTAATGTGTTTGCGAACGATAACCCGCTCCCCGTTGAGATAAGGATAGAAGACTTCAGCAATTATATCAGCACCGGTATTGTTGGGTATCCCAAAATGAACCCGTGGAACATCCTGCGTACCATGACCGTTTCCTCCGTTTACTTCACGAAGTCCAGAAATTACATTTCCCTCGCAATCTACCAAACGTACTGTCGCTCCATGGGCATAACGTCGTCGGCCATTTTGCATACCAGCTCCCGCACGGTCCTCCAAAATATCAAGGAATACAAAATTTCCAGAAGAAGCATTGGAGAGGCCGTTAATATAGAGGTGATTATTTCCGTTGGCTTTATTACCATAAAGATCCAGATCGCCATCGTTGTCAATATCAATAAAGGTACACCCCTCTCCAAAGGTGGATCCACTATTGAAAAACTTATTGGTCGTATCCTGAACAAAAGTCATCGGGGATCCGGTATTGGCTCCCGAAGCAGAATTAATTTGGTTGATGAACAAAAGTCCCTTTTTACCAACGACGAAAATGTCAATATCTCCATCATTATCTACATCTCCACATGCTAAACCTTCAATGGTATTGTTACTGAAGGAAGTAGGAATTCCCGTGGCGTTACCCAAAGGTACCCACACCCCATTCCTATTCTCATGAATTTGATTCTGGCCATTTTCGGTCCAGAATAAATCAAAATCACCGTCATTGTCAAAGTCATAGAAAGCTACGGCTCCCTTGTTTCCATTTTGAGCCTGATCAATGTCAACACTTTCGGTAAAATAGCCGTTAACATTGCGGAAGAAATCGACTTGATCTCGCTTTCGCGAAATGATATCGACATAACCATCATTGTCGTAGTCTGTAGCTGACCCGTAATCTCCATCAGTGGCATCCTGTGCAAGTCCAAAGGGCCAAGTAGCCGGATTGTTTTCGTCATATCCGGGTCCTTTGGCAGTAGCATGGGAAAAGTGGCCCGTACCATCATTGATTAGGATGTCTATACCGTAATCATGATTATCAAAAAAGATGTCTAGATCACCATCACCATCAAAGTCAAAAGCTCCGGCACCTTCCGTATTGTTACCGTCAGCGATATTGGATTCCCCAAATATTTGGGGAGTTGTACCTCCCAATCCATCACCAAAAACATGGGTGGCGGGATGCTGCAGTCTAATTTCTATGGAATTCTTGGGTGAAGTCTTATCAAAACTCGTATTCCTAAAGAAATCGGGATAACCATCCCCGTTAAAATCAGCCCAGATCGCAGAACGCTCTCTGTTCTTGGTCATGCCGTCAGTCAGCGTATTGGTTACGTCGACAAACGTATTCCCATCGCGACGCAGCAAAACGGAATTTGTATTCAGTCTGTTGATCAAAAGATCGAGATCACCATCGAGATCAAAATCGGCCCAGGCATGCCCTCCGTCTTTATCACCTCCAATATTCAAACCGTAAGCGGCCGCATTTTCGGTAAAGGTGGTCTGCGCTAGGAGTGGTGCAGAACCAAGAGCACACACAACCAAACACATCCATAAAGAAAGGATAGTGGCAGGTCGCGAATTGTTTAGAGTAAAAGTTTTCCCCATAACGTGAACTTTAAATAAGGTCTTATAAATAAACAGCAGTAACCCCAAGCGATTACGGCTTAAAATCAATAATAAAATCTAGGAGATAAATCGTACGGACTTAGATCGCACAGGGCCAATCTATAGGTACAAAGTGAGTAGAGTTATCCCAAACAAAAAATTTTATAGCGCCCTCGAATTGATTTTCAGGCAGTTAAACGTAATTTCTAATTTTAAGTTGGGATGTCAAATATAACCGAATTTCCAGACCAAAATAAGTGGTCCTCAAGCTTTTAGATGAAAGATAAATTAAACTCGTTGAACTACACATTGGAGTTTAAAAGGCTTAATTTTGTAGGTATTTTCAGCAGTTCTATCCCACAGTCTGAGTCAGCGAATACTACGAATTGACTATCTTTGCCACCGCATTTGTGACACCCTATGAGTTTAGAAAAAGAGATTAAAAGACGTCGAACCTTTGGCATTATTTCCCATCCGGATGCCGGTAAAACCACCCTTACTGAAAAGCTCTTGCTTTTTGGAGGGGCGATCCAGGAAGCCGGAGCCGTAAAATCCAATAAGATCAAGAAAGGAGCGACCTCCGACTTTATGGAGATCGAGCGCCAGCGTGGGATCTCTGTCGCTACTTCGGTTTTGGCCTTTGAATACCAAGGCACCAAGATCAACATTCTCGATACTCCAGGTCATAAAGATTTTGCCGAGGATACTTTTAGGACTTTAACCGCTGTGGACAGCGTTATTGTCGTTATTGACGTCGCTAAAGGCGTAGAAGAGCAAACCGAGAAATTGGTTGAGGTGTGTCGCATGCGCAACATCCCTATCATTGTCTTTATCAACAAACTGGACCGAGAGGGAAAAGATGCTTTCGATCTGTTGGATGAGATCGAACAAAAATTACAATTAAAGGTCACTCCCCTCAGCTTCCCAATCGGGATGGGATACGATTTTAAGGGTATCTACAATTTGTGGGAAAAAAATGTCAATCTGTTTAGCGGGAACAGCCGCAAAAACATCGAAGAAACCATAGAGATCTCTGATCTTTCCGATGAGAAATTAGACGGACTGATAGGTGAAAAAGCAGCCAATACGCTGCGTGAGGAGATCGAATTGGTCAAAGGTGTATATCCTGACTTCGACCGGGAGGCCTACCTTCATGGACAGCAACAACCGGTTTTCTTCGGGTCAGCCTTAAATAATTTTGGAGTACGCGAGTTGCTGGATTGCTTTGTGGCCATCGCACCACCCCCACGCCCCAAGCAAAGCGAGGAACGCGTAGTTAAACCGAATGAGAAGGATTTTACCGGCTTTGTCTTTAAAATTCATGCGAATATGGATCCGAGACACCGGGATCGCTTGGCCTTCGTCAAAATCGTATCTGGCGTATTTGAGCGCAACAAACCCTATCTGCACGTGCGCCACGGAAAAAACCTGAAATTTTCCAGTCCTAATGCCTTTTTCGCTGAGCGTAAAGAAATTGTAGATACCTCTTATGCAGGAGATATTGTCGGATTACACGATACGGGTAACTTTAAGATTGGAGATACCTTGACCTCCGGAGAAGAGATACACTATAAGGGCATTCCCTCCTTCTCTCCAGAACATTTTAGGTACATCAACAATGCAGATCCCATGAAAGCCAAACAACTCTACAAAGGGATTGATCAATTGATGGATGAAGGAGTCGCTCAACTCTTTACCTTGGAGCTGAATGGCCGTAAAGTCATTGGAACCGTGGGTGCCCTGCAGTATGAGGTGATCCAGTACCGCTTAGAGCATGAATACGGCGCTAAGTGCACCTACGAACCACTATCCGTACATAAGGCCTGCTGGGTGGATCCAGAAGATCCTAAAGGAGAACAATTCAAAGAATTCCTTCGCGTAAAACAACGCTTTATGGCTAAGGACAAACGAGGTCAACTCGTTTATCTGGCCGATTCTCCCTTTACCCTACAGATGACTCAACAAAAGTATCCCAAGGTCAAATTGCACTTCGTCAGTGAATTTGAGTCGGTGCACTAAGCCTGACCGGTAGGCCCGAAATTAAGCGGCATGGGCTGTTTTTCGTAGTCCTTAATTTCGCCATGAGCTTGCTCAAAGCGCTTTACGTTTTCCTGTAAGGCTTTCGCCAAACGCTTCGCGTGCTGAGGCGTTAATATAATTCGCGATCGCACTTTACTCTTAGGTGCACCCGGCATGATATTCACAAAATCGACCACAAACTCCGATACGGAGTGATTGATGATGGCGAGGTTGGAGTAGATTCCCTGCGCCATAGCCTCATCCAATTCAATATTGATCTGGTGATTCTTATTTTTCTTTTCGTCTGCCATTGTATTTAGTTTTAAAAAAAATCCCATCTCATTTTCAAAACGAGATGGGACCTTTATGATTCTAAGCTTGATCGTCTGCCTTTGGACAGGCGGCAAAGCTTGCTTTTAATTAAAGTTGACTTCCTGCTTTTCAGCGGTCAGTTCTTCCAACTCTTCCTTGCTGCCTACGATGATGTGATCGTATCTGCGCATTCCGGTACCAGCCGGGATACGGTGTCCTACGATAACATTCTCCTTCAGACCTTCTAAGGTGTCGACTTTGGCGGCTACCGCTGCCTCGTTCAATACCTTGGTTGTTTCCTGGAAGGATGCAGCAGAAATAAACGACTTGGTTTGTAGTGATGCACGAGTGATCCCTTGCAAGACTGGAGTCGCTGTTGCCGGCACTACTTCACGAGCAGTGACCAGATTTTTGTCTTCGCGACGTAGGATGCTATTGGCATCTCTAAGCTCACGAGGAGAAATGATCTGACCCGCTTTAAGCGTTTCTGACTCACCAGCGTCCTCAACCACCATCATTCCAAAAATCGCATCGTTCTCTTCAATAAAGTCAGAGGTATGTACCAATTGATTTTCTAAGAAAATCGTATCACCCGGATCCTGAATACGCACTTTACGCATCATTTGACGAACGACCACCTCAAAGTGCTTGTCGTTGATCTTCACACCCTGCAAACGATAGACTTCCTGAACCTCATTCACCAGGTACTGCTGTACCGCTGATGGACCTTTGATCGAAAGGATATCATTAGGGGTCACTGAACCATCAGATAATGGCATTCCCGCTCTCACATAATCATTTTCCTGTACCAGGATTTGATTAGAAAGTTTTACCAGGTATTTCTTGACTTCACCCAATTTCGATTCTACGATGATCTCGCGATTACCTCGCTTGATTTTACCGAAAGAAACTACACCATCAATCTCACTAACCACAGCCGGGTTGGATGGATTACGAGCCTCGAACAATTCGGTCACTCGTGGAAGACCTCCGGTAATATCCCCTGCTTTCGCAGACTTACGTGGAATCTTCACCAAGACTTTACCGATCTTGATCTTATCTCCGTCATCTACCATCAAGTGGGCACCCACAGGTAGGTTATACGAACGAATAACTTCTCCTTTCTTCCCTTCGATATGCAGGGTTGGGATCAGCTTTTTATTTCTAGATTCAGAAATTACTTTTTCCTGGAAGCCGGTTTGTTCATCCGTTTCCACCTGATACGTAACTCCTTGCTCAATATTCTCATACTTGATCTTACCGGCAAATTCTGAAATGATCACTCCGTTATAGGGATCCCATTGACAGATCACATCGCCTTTCTTGACCTTGGTACCTTCCTCCATAAAGAGTTGGGAACCGTAAGGAATGTTGTTGGTACTCAACACGATTCCGGTCTTAGCGTCGGTAATTTTGGCTTCTGAAGTACGTGAAATCACGATCTGAGCCTTATTTCCATCGCTATCCTCTCCATCTACGGTTTTCAGATCATCGATTTCAAGAACACCGTCAAATTTGGCGACCAATTTGTTCTCTTCAGAGATGTTACCTGCAATACCTCCAACGTGGAAGGTACGTAGCGTAAGCTGAGTACCCGGTTCTCCAATGGACTGAGCCGCAACTACACCTACAGCCTCTCCAATCTGAACCATCTTATTGGTGGCCAGATTACGACCGTAACATTTCACACAGATTCCCTTAGGCGCCTCGCAGGTCAAAGCGGAACGAACCTCTACGGTTTCAATGGGCGCTTTACTGATCTCAGCGGCGATCTTTTCATCAATCAGATCTCCTGCACTTACGATGACCTCATTGTTCAATGGGTTGATCACATCGTTTAGTGAAGTTCGACCAATGATTCGATCTTCCAGGGTCTCAATGACCTCTTCATTCTTTTTGAGTGCAGCGACTTCAATACCTCTTAAGGTATCACAATCTTCACTGTTCACGATCACGTCTTGAGAAACATCTACCAGTCGACGGGTTAAGTATCCAGCATCTGCCGTTTTTAATGCGGTATCTGCAAGACCTTTACGCGCCCCGTGAGTAGAAATAAAGTACTCGAGAATCGAAAGACCTTCTTTAAAGTTCGCGAGAATCGGGTTCTCGATAATCGCTCCACCGCCATCGTTGGATTTTTTCGGCTTAGCCATCAATCCACGCATTCCAGTCAGCTGACGGATCTGTTCTTTAGATCCACGAGCTCCAGAATCCAACATCATGTATACCGAGTTGAATCCTTGCTGGTCCTCACGAATTCGCTTCATCGCCAATTCAGTAAGGGTAGCATTGGTAGAGGTCCATACATCAATAACCTGATTGTAACGCTCAGTGTTGGTGATGAGACCCATGTTATAACTTGACATGATCTGCTCTACCTGTCCGTTGGCATCGTCAATCATCGCGCTCTTTTCTTCCGGGATGATAATATCTCCTAGGGAGAACGAAAGACCTCCTTTAAAGGCGTATCCGTATCCCATGGTTTTGATCATATCCAGGAAGTCAGCTGTACGAGGTACACTGGTCAATTTCAGTACGTTACCAATAACATCACGCAGCGCCTTCTTCGTCAGTACTTCGTTGATGAAACCAGCTTCTTCCGGTACTGCTTCATTGAACAATACACGACCTACCGTGGTCTCGATGATCTTATTGACGAGTTCACCTTCTTCATTGAAGTCCTTTGCACGAACCTTGATTATGGCGTTGATATCCACAATCCCTTCGTTGTAAGCGATGGTAACTTCCTCTGCAGAATAGAAGGTAATGCCTTCACCTTTCACCGGGTATTCCTTCGTACTCTTACGTGCCTTGGTCATGTAATACAGACCCAGAACCATATCCTGAGAAGGTACCGTTACCGGTGCCCCGTTGGCAGGGTTCAAAATATTATGAGAAGCCAGCATCAATAGCTGCGCTTCCAGAATAGCTTCCGGTCCTAAAGGCAGGTGTACCGCCATTTGATCCCCATCAAAGTCGGCGTTAAATGCCGTACAGACTAAGGGGTGTAACTGGATCGCTTTTCCTTCGATCAATTTGGGCTGGAAGGCCTGGATTCCTAAACGGTGCAAGGTAGGAGCACGGTTCAAGAGTACAGGATGTCCTTTCAAGACATTTTCTAGAATGTCCCAAACAACCGGTTCTTTTTTATCAATGATCTTTTTCGCCGACTTTACCGTCTTTACGATTCCGCGCTCAATGAGCTTACGGATCACAAAAGGCTTGTACAGCTCAGCGGCCATATCCTTAGGAAGACCACATTCAAATAATTTCAACTCCGGTCCAACAACGATCACCGAACGTGCTGAATAATCCACACGTTTACCCAATAGGTTTTGACGGAAACGTCCTTGCTTTCCTTTTAGGGAGTCAGAAAGTGACTTTAGTGGTCGGTTGCTGTCGGTCTTAACCGCAGAAGACTTACGTGTGTTATCAAACAAGGAGTCTACTGACTCTTGCAACATACGCTTCTCATTACGCAAGATCACCTCCGGTGCTTTAATCTCCATCAATCGCTTTAAACGGTTGTTACGGATAATCACACGACGATACAAGTCATTTAAGTCTGAAGTCGCAAAACGTCCTCCATCCAATGGCACCAAAGGGCGCAATTCTGGTGGGATGACGGGAACTACCTTCATGATCATCCACTCCGGTAAGTTCTCTCTGTTCTTGTTGGAATCGCGTAAGGCCTCCACCACTTGCAAACGCTTCAACGCTTCCGTTTTACGCTGCTTAGAGGTTTCGTTGTTCGCCTTATGGCGCAATTCATAAGATAGATCGTTAAGATCGATGCGACGCAACAGCTCAATCAAGCATTCTGCACCCATCTTAGCGATAAATTTGTTTGGATCACTATCCTCCAGATACTGATTCTCCTGCGGTAGCGTTTCCATGATATTCAGGTACTCCTCCTCGGTCAGGAAGTCCATTTTCTGAACTTCTTCTCCATCTTCATTCTTGGCAATACCCGGCTGGATCACTACGTAACGCTCGTAGTAGATGATCATGTCTAATTTCTTAGACGGTAAGCCTAAAAGGTATCCAATTTTGTTTGGAAGACTTCTGAAATACCAGATGTGCGCTACAGGAACCACCAGGTTGATATGTCCTACGCGGTCACGACGGACTTTCTTCTCAGTCACCTCTACACCACATCGGTCACAGACGATGCCCTTATATCGAATACGCTTGTATTTTCCACAGGCACACTCATAATCCTTTACTGGACCAAAAATGCGCTCACAGAATAAACCATCCCGTTCCGGCTTGTGCGTTCGGTAGTTGATGGTTTCTGGTTTAAGCACTTCCCCTCGAGATTCAGCCAAAATCGCTTCGGGAGACGCTAAGCCTATAGAGATTTTGTTAAATCGAGGCTGGGTATTTTTATCATTATGTCTTGTCATGATACAAGTAATTCTATTAAAATATGTTTCTTGGGAGATTACGCTTTCGCGAAAGCATACTCCTTACTCCTCCAAACGAATATCGAGACCTAAACCTTTCAGTTCGTGCATCAATACGTTGAATGATTCCGGCAATCCGGGCTCTGGCATCGGCTCGCCTTTAACGATACTCTCGTACGTTTTGGCACGGCCTACGACATCATCTGATTTTACAGTCAAGATTTCACGCAAGGTGCTGGACGCCCCATAGGCTTCCAGGGCCCATACCTCCATCTCACCAAATCGCTGTCCACCAAACTGCGCTTTACCTCCAAGGGGCTGCTGAGTGATGAGCGAGTAAGGTCCGATAGAACGCGCGTGCATCTTATCATCTACCATGTGGCCCAATTTCAGCATATAGATCACCCCTACAGTTGCCGGTTGATCAAAACGCTGTCCGGTTCCTCCGTCATACAGGTAGGTATGTCCAAAGCGAGGTACTCCGGCTTCATCGGTCAATTCATTGATCTGGTCCAATGTCGCTCCGTCAAAAATTGGCGTTGCAAAGGTTTTACCCAGTTTCTGACCGGCCCAGCCCAATACGGTTTCGTAGATCTGACCAATGTTCATTCGGGAAGGTACACCCAATGGATTCAATACGATATCCACCGGTGTTCCATCTTCTAAGAATGGCATGTCTTCCTGACGAACGATACGAGCCACAATACCTTTGTTACCGTGACGTCCCGCCATCTTATCCCCAACTTTAAGCTTACGCTTTTTGGCGATGTAGACTTTAGCCAGTTTGATTACTCCTGCAGGAAGTTCATCTCCCACAGAGATCGTAAACTTCTCTCTACGTAGATTTCCCTGCAGATCATTCTCTTTGATCTTGTAGTTGTGCAACAACTCAGAGATCATCGCATTGGTGTCGTCATCTGTAGTCCACGTACCTTGGGTAAGGTGGGTGTAGTCATCCACAGAATTCAACATCTTTAAGGTGAATTTCTTTCCTTTTGGAAGAATTTCTTCGCCCAGATCATTCTTCACGCCCTGAGCGGTTTTACCATTCACTAATTTGAACAATTTCTCCACCAGGATCGCTTTCAGATCATCAAACTTTCCGTCGTATTCGGCCTCCAGTTTCGCGATGTCTTCTTTATCCTGTGCGCGTTTCCGCTTGTCTTTGATAGCACGGGCGAACAATTTCTTGTCGATCACCACTCCGCGTAGGGATGGAGATGCTTTTAAGGAAGCATCCTTCACGTCACCGGCTTTATCTCCAAAGATCGCACGAAGTAATTTTTCTTCCGGCGTTGGATCAGATTCCCCTTTAGGCGTGATCTTACCAATAAGAATGTCTCCAGGCTTCACTTCTGCACCAATACGGATCATTCCGTACTCATCCAGATCTTTAGTCGCCTCTTCAGACACGTTAGGAATATCATTGGTCAACTCTTCGTTACCCAATTTGGTATCCCGAACATCTAAAGAATACTCATCTACGTGGATGGAAGTAAAGATATCCTCACGGACTACCTTTTCAGAGATTACGATCGCATCCTCAAAGTTATACCCTTTCCAAGGCATAAAGGCCACTTTCATGTTACGTCCAAGGGCCAATTCGCCTTTTTCCGTAGCATAACCCTGACACAATACCTGGCCTTTTTTCACACGGTCTCCCTTGCTCACGATAGGCTTCAGGTTGATGGATGTACCCTGGTTGGTCTTTCTAAATTTGATCAGATCATACGACTTTTCATCTTCATCAAAGCTCACCAGACGCTCATCATCGGTACGGTCGTACTTGATGATGATTTTTTCTGCATCCACATAATCTACTACTCCTTCTCCTTCTGCGTTGATCAAGACACGAGAAT
The DNA here is from genome assembly GCA_029866965.1 of Flavobacteriaceae bacterium YJPT1-3. GTDB lineage: Bacteria > Bacteroidota > Bacteroidia > Flavobacteriales > Flavobacteriaceae > Croceiramulus > Croceiramulus getboli. Next base: position 109,919 of record CP123444.1, read on the forward strand.
CAGAGGCCACCTGGCGCTCTAATCCGGTTCCAACGATAGGGGCGTCAGCACGCAATAAAGGCACGGCCTGGCGCATCATGTTTGATCCCATCAAAGCTCGGTTTGCATCATCATGCTCCAGGAATGGAATCAATGAAGCGGAGATCGACGCGATCTGGTTTGGAGAAACATCGGCATAGTGCACGCTAGAGGATTCAACCACCGGGAAGTCACCTTCCATACGAGCAATTACTTTTTCCTCTTCAATGGTTCCGTCATCCGTCATGGGGTTGTTCGCCTGAGCGATCAACATGCCTTCTTCTTCTTCCGCACTCAGGTACTGAGGCGTTGATTTAAGGTCAATCTTTCCGTTTTCAACCTTGCGGTATGGCGTCTCAATGAAGCCCATATTATTCACTTTGGCGTAGACCGAAAGGGAAGAGATCAAACCAATGTTTGGTCCTTCAGGGGTTTCAATAGGACAAAGACGACCATAATGCGTGTAGTGTACGTCACGCACCTCGAATCCGGCACGCTCTCTGGATAAACCACCAGGCCCAAGAGCCGATAAACGGCGCTTGTGGGTGATCTCTGCTAATGGATTGGTTTGATCCATAAACTGAGATAGCTGATTGGTACCAAAGAATGAATTGATCACCGAAGACAAGGTCTTGGCGTTAATCAAGTCGATGGGTGTAAATACCTCATTGTCCCGTACGTTCATACGTTCGCGGATGGTTCTCGCCATACGGGCAAGACCCACGCCGAACTGAGAAGACAACTGCTCCCCAACGGTACGCACACGACGGTTAGACAAGTGATCGATATCATCAATCTCCGCTTTAGAGTTGATCAATTCGATCAAATACTTCACGATGGTAATGATATCTTCTTTGGTAAGCACCTGCTTATCCGCTCCAATATCAAGACCTAATTTTTTATTCATTCGATAACGCCCTACCTCACCCAGGTTATAACGCTGATCGGAGAAGAACAATTTATCGATAATTCCACGAGCCGTTTCCTCATCTGGCGGCTCTGCATTACGCAATTGACGATAGATATGCTCAACTGCTTCTTTTTCGGAATTTGTAGGATCCTTTTGAAGTGTATTGTGAATAATGGCGTAGTCAGCCATTTGGTTATCCTCTTTGTGTAGCAGGATCGTTTTTGCCCCTGCCTCCAGGATCTCTTCAACATGTTCCTTTTCCAGTACTGTATCTCGATCTAAGACGATCTCGTTACGCTCGATAGAAACAACCTCACCGGTATCTTCATCTACGAAGTCCTCATGCCAGGTATTCAATACACGGGCTGCTAATTTGCGACCCAGGTACTTCTTTAATCCGGTCTTAGACACCTTGACCTCTTCTGCAAGATCGAAGATCTCGAGGATATCCTTATCGCGTTCAAAACCGATGGCTCGGAACAAGGTGGTTACCGGTAACTTTTTCTTACGGTCGATATAGGCGTACATAACGCTATTGATATCGGTGGCAAATTCGATCCAGGATCCTTTAAATGGAATCACTCGAGCCGAATACAATTTAGTCCCGTTAGCGTGGAAAGACTGTCCAAAGAATACGCCCGGTGAACGGTGTAGCTGAGAAACGACAACGCGCTCTGCACCGTTGATGACGAAGGTTCCACTAGGCGTCATATAGGGAATAGTCCCTAAGTAAACATCCTGTACAATGGTTTCAAAGTCTTCGTGCTCTTCATCAGTACAGTAAAGTTTCAATCGTGCTTTAAGCGGCACACTATAGGTGAGTCCTCGCTCAATACACTCTTGAATGGTATATCGTGGTGGATCAACAAAGTAATCCAAGAATTCTAGTACAAAGTTGTTACGGGTATCCGTAATGGGAAAATTCTCCAGAAAAGTATTGTAGAGTCCCTCATTACCGCGCTCTTCAGATTTAGTTTCCAACTGGAAAAAGTCTTGGAAAGACTTGATCTGGATATCTAAAAAGTCAGGGTATTCGGGTCTGTTCTTTACCGATGAGAAATTGATTCTTTCAGCCTGTTTTGCTTGCATCTTCAACGAACGGAATTAAATTAAAATTGGAACACTCTACCTTTGAGAGCGCCTTGTACGATTCTATTTTTAAGTGTTTAATCGTCAGTCCACTAAGGGGTCGCAATAAGGGAATTCTTATATACGACAAATGGTTTAGGTCGAAATAGACTCTTTTGAGAAGCCTATTGACCTAAACCTTTGTATAATTATAGATGGAGCTTACTTAAGCTCAACCTCAGCACCTGCTTCTTCTAATTGAGCTTTAAGCGCTTCAGCCTCATCTTTTGCAATTCCTTCTTTAATTGGAGAAGGAGCGTTGTCTACTAGTTCTTTAGCATCCTTAAGACCAGCTCCGGTTAATTCCTTCACTAGTTTTACAACTGCAAGTTTAGAAGCTCCAGCTGCTTTTAGGATTACGTCAAACTCAGTTTGAGCTTCACCAGCATCTTCACCACCGGCTGCAGGTCCTGCAACGGCTACAGCTGCTGCTGCGGGCTCAATACCGTATTCATCTTTTAAAATTGTAGCTAATTCGTTTACCTCTTTTACGGTAAGATTAACCAGTTGTTCTGCGAATTCTTTCAAATCTGCCATTTCTATCGTTTTAATTTAATTATATAAAAAATTGTGTGCGTACTTGTTTAGCCTTCCTTTTCGGAAAGGGTCTTGATGATTCCAGCCAGGGTTCCACCTCCTGATTTAAGAGCGCTGATAACGTTCTTAGCAGGCGATTGAAGCAATCCAACGATCTCTCCAATAAGCTCTTCACGAGACTTGATATCGACCAGGGTATCCAATTGATTATCACCTACGAAAATCGCTTCTTCAATAAAAGCTCCTTTCAATAAAGGACGCTCTGATTTCTTGCGAAAATCTTTGATGATCTTAGCCGGTGCATTACCGGTCTCAGACAACATCAGGGAAGTGTTTCCTTTCAGCGTTTCCGGAAGGGCTCCAAAATCTTTGTCTGATTTTTGCATTGCTTTTTCAAGCAAGGTGTTCTTAACCACTGCCAACTTTACTCCGGCTTTAAAGCAAGATCTTCTTAGTTTAGAAGTCTCTTCTGCATTCAAACCTGAGATGTCTGCTAAATAAATGTTGGAGCTTTCTCCTAACTGAGCAGTGATATCTTCTATTACTTGTGCTTTTTCTTCTCTTGTCATGATCTTAAAGTTTACTCCTCAGCAAATCGTTTTGAATCTACTTCCACACTCGGACTCATGGTGCTGGACATAAAGATGCTCTTGATGTACACCCCTTTGGCCGCTTGTGGTTTCAACTTCACTAACGTGGTTATTAATTCTCTTGCATTACCGGCGATCTTCGCAGCATCAAAAGATGCTTTTCCAATTGCGGCGTGAATGATACCGGTCTTATCCACTTTAAAATCAATCTTACCTGCTTTAACGTCAGATACAGCCTTCGCTACATCCATGGTTACCGTTCCCGTCTTCGGGTTAGGCATTAAGCCTCGTGGACCTAATACACGTCCTAGTGGGCCTAATTTTCCCATTACGCTAGGCATGGTAATGATGACGTCTACATCAGTCCATCCGCCTTTGATTTTATCCAAATATTCGTCTAGACCCACATAGTCAGCTCCTGCTTCTTTCGCTTCAGCTTCTTTGTCTGGAGTCACCAACGCTAAAACTTTTACATCTTTACCGGTTCCATGAGGAAGGGTAACCACGCCGCGCACCATTTGATTGGCTTTACGTGGATCGACATTCAATCGAACCGCCAAATCAACAGAGGCGTCAAAGTTCTCGTTGCTTATTTCCTTGATCAAAGCTGAGGCTTCCGCTAAAGTATAGGCTTTTCCGTCCTCGATCTTTAGTTGAGCTTCCTTTTGCTTCTTTGTTACTTTTGCCATTTTTACTTTTCTTTTTGGGTGTTAAAAAGGAGCATTTCCTCGTACGGTGATTCCCATTGAACGAGCCGTTCCTGCTACCATCTTCATTGCGCTCTCCAGAGTAAAGGCATTTAGATCTACCATTTTATCCTCTGCGATCGCCTGAACTTGTTCCCAGGTTACTTTGGCTACTTTCTTACGGTTAGGCTCACCAGAACCGCTCTTCACTTTAGCTGCTTCCAACAATTGAACTGCTGCAGGAGGAGTCTTGATTACAAAGTCAAAAGACTTATCTCCATAGACAGTAATAACAACAGGAAGTACTTTACCGGCCTTATCCTGAGTTCGAGCATTGAATTGCTTACAGAACTCCATGATGTTTACACCGGCTGCACCTAAAGCAGGTCCTACTGGAGGGGAAGGGTTAGCCGCTCCTCCGCGTACTTGTAATTTAACAACCTTACTTACTTCTTTTGCCATTTCTTAAAATTTAGTTTGATATGTTCTCAAGTGGAAGCAGAAGAACCTATCCAAAAATATATGCGTAACAATTTTAAATTTTCTCTACTTGCATGTAGCTGAGTTCTAATGGCGTCTTTCTACCAAAGATCTTCACCATCACTTCCAGCTTACGCTTGTCTTCGTTGATCTTTTCAACCGTTCCGTTAAATCCGTTGAATGGACCGTCTATTACTTTGATCGTCTCTCCGGTAGTAAACGGAATAGCCACACCATCACTCTTCACTGCCAATTCGTCTACTTTACCAAGCATACGATTGACTTCACTTTTTCGGAGCGGTACAGGATCTCCTCCTTTAACCTCTCCTAAGAAACCGATCACGCCATTGATAGACTTGATCGTATGAGGGATCTCACCTCCTAAATGAGCTTTGATCATTACATACCCCGGAAAATACACACGCTCCTTGTTCACCTTTTTTCCGTTACGGATTTGGATGACCTTTTCAGTAGGCACAAGAACTTCTTCAATAAAATCTTCCAGGTTCAAACGAGCGATTTCCTGCTCAATATACCCTTTGATCTTATTTTCTTGACCACTGACTGCGCGTACAACGTACCAGTGTTTTTTCGGACTATTTTTAACTTTTGCCATGATTTAAGATTACGCTCCTACCAATTCGAAGTATCCAGTGATAACTCGACTAAATACAGTATCGACTCCCCAGATCGCCAGGGAAAAAATAATGGAAAAGACCGCCACCGTTAACGTCAGACGTTGCGCTTCAGGAAGCGGAGTCCAGGTAACGTGGTTTCTCAATTCATTGTACGATTCTGATATGTAATTGATAAATCCAGCCATAATTTTGTATTCGCAACAGGATTTCCTGTTTTCTATTAGTTTTAAACTTCCAGAGTTTACCCTTAAGAAGTTCATACTGCCAGACTTTGAAGTGATCCCCTTGCGTTAAGGACATGCTTCTAGTCTCATTATTTGTTGCACGGGTTGAGAGGCTCGAACTCCCGACACCTGGTTTTGGAGACCAGTGCTCTACCAACTGAGCTAAACCCGTAATTAAAATAAAAGAAAGCAGATCTTGTCGACGCTACACTTTTATTCTCTACCCGGTCTCCCTGTACGCCCAGTTCTGAGCTCTGCCTGCCGGCAGGCAGGTAAACCCGCAGATGGGTTAGCAGTGATTTTGCATCCCTACCAACAGGTAGCATAAAGCAAAACTACAGTCACCCCTTTTTTATAAGTCAAGGCGTCCCGCGACAAGCGCAGGACACCTTAAACCTATAAGCTAAACTTTAATTAGTCTAGAATTTCAGTCACCTGACCAGCTCCAACAGTACGACCACCTTCACGGATTGCGAAACGAAGTCCTACGTTCAAAGCGATAGGCTGAATAAGATCTACAGTGATCGTTAGGTTATCACCTGGCATTACCATCTCTACTCCATCAGGAAGTACAATGTTACCCGTTACGTCAGTAGTACGTACGTAGAACTGAGGACGGTAATTGTTGTGGAATGGAGTGTGACGTCCACCTTCTTCTTTTTTCAAGATATAAACCTCCGCTTTAAACTTAGCGTGTGGCTTCACAGAACCTGGCTTACAGATTACCATACCACGTGAAATTTGAGATTTCTCGATACCTCTCAAAAGGATACCTACGTTATCTCCAGCTTCACCGCGGTCTAATATTTTACGGAACATCTCAACTCCAGTAATGGTAGAAGTCAATTTCTCAGCACCCATACCGATGATCTCAACAGGATCTCCAGTGTTAGCAACACCAGTCTCGATACGACCAGTAGCTACAGTACCACGTCCAGTAATTGAGAATACATCCTCCACTGGCATCAAGAAGTCTTTCTCGACATCACGCTTAGGAAGCTCGATCCAGTTATCAACAGCATCCATCAATTCCATTACAGTGTCCACCCATTTTTGCTCACCGTTCAATGCACCAAGTGCAGAACCAGCAATTACAGGCCCGTTGTCTCCATCATACTCGTAGAAAGAAAGCAATTCTCTGATTTCCATCTCAACAAGCTCAAGAAGCTCTTCGTCATCAACCATATCCACTTTGTTCATGAATACAACGATACGTGGAATACCTACCTGACGTCCAAGAAGGATGTGCTCACGAGTCTGAGGCATAGGACCATCAGTTGCAGCAACCACAAGAATAGCACCGTCCATTTGAGCGGCACCAGTTACCATGTTCTTTACGTAGTCAGCGTGACCTGGACAGTCAACGTGTGCGTAGTGACGATTAGCGGTTTGATACTCTACGTGAGAGGTATTAATAGTAATACCACGCTCTTTTTCTTCCGGTGCGTTGTCGATAGAGTCAAAGCTTCTCAATTCAGAAAGTCCTGCGTTAGCAAGAACTGTAGTAATTGCAGCAGTAAGAGTAGTTTTACCGTGATCTACGTGACCAATGGTACCGATGTTCAAGTGTGGTTTCGAACGATCAAAAGTTTCCTTTGCCATGATTTAATTTATTTTAATCTAGTTATATATTAGTGTTACCCTTAAATTCTTCACCCGCAGGTACTCCATCAGGCTTTCGAATTGTTTCTTTTATTGAGCCAACGACGGGAATTGAACCCCTGCCTGCCGGCAGGCAGGCGTGACCCCGGTCACGGCATTTCGCGACACGATGATCAACTCATTAACTCCAATCTTTCAAATATCTTTGAGCCAACGACGGGAATTGAACCCCTGCCTGCCGGCAGGCAGGCGTGACCCCGGTCACGGCTTTTCGCGAAACGATGGTCAACTCATCAACTCCAATCTTTCAAATATCTTTGAGCCAACGACGGGAATTGAACCCGTGACCTCTTCCTTACCAAGGAAACGCTCTACCCCTGAGCTACGTCGGCTTATGATTTTATACGCTTTCGCGAAAGCGCACTAGCCAAAGGCATCTACTCATTTCCTCGCTCACTTAGGAAGACGAAGATCTCTGCCGAAGCAGATTTAGAGCGGGAGACCGGGTTCGAACCGGCGACATTCAGCTTGGAAGGCTGACGCTCTACCAACTGAGCTACTCCCGCATTTATAATTAAGTACGACTTAATTAATGGTAAACAATATGTCAATACTATTCAAAGCCATTTCTAATAATCACCCCACTTTCACTCGGTGATTCTTAATCTCCTGATTCAGGCTGGATTACCTCGCCTCCGCTCGGTGATCCCTCATCTCCTGATTCGGGTTGGATTACCTCGCCTCCGCTCGGTGATCCGTGAAGGGGGACCCTTCACTACATTTTTCAGATCTCCGACTTACAAAAGCAAGCTTTTGACTCCTGCTCCCTGAAAAATGTTGTGGGGAGAGCAGGATTCGAACCTGCGAAGTTAAAAACAACTGAGTTACAGTCAGTCCTCGTTGGCCGCTTGAGTATCTCCCCAAAATAAAGCTTTCAATATGTCAATCTAAAGAGCCGATGGAGGGACTCGAACCCACGACCTGCTGATTACAAATCAGCTGCTCTAGCCAGCTGAGCTACATCGGCCTTTAAAACTCCTCTACCGCTCTGTAAAACTCAGCATTTAAGCCTGTTTTTTGAGGTTTTGACCACCCCCATCGAGACCATAAAAAAGTCCGCTATTTCTAACGGACTGCAAATGTAGATAATTTTTTATAGCTACAAAACTTTTTTGAGTAAATTTTAGTCAGGCGCGCGCTCGAATTTTATGCTTGCGCTTTAAGAGCAATCGCTCTAGTGACTGTGCGCATTCATCAGTACCTCCCTCGAAGGTTTTCGCCTGTTTTTTTACAACCAATTCATCCCCCGGAACACTGAGTAAAACTTCAACAATCTTGTTATCCCGAGCACTCGTTTTTTGCACCTTAAGAAATACATCTGCATAAATGATTTTGTCATAGTATTTCTCCAACTTATCCATCTTCTTCTGAATGAAGGCGATCAATTTGCCATCGGCATCAAAATTGGGGGTTTCTACATGTACTTTCATAGGTAAACCATTTAAAGGTTAGCACTGTGCTGCTTAGCTACGAGGATGTGCTTTCTTATACGCCTTTGCCAATTCTGCGATCCCGCTGTGGGTATAAATTTGGGTAGAGGCTAAGGAAGCATGACCCAAGAGCTCTTTTACAGCATTTAAATCGGCCCCGCCATTCAACAAGTGTGTCGCGAACGAATGTCGGATCACATGTGGACTTGTTTTGATCTTTTGGGACACCTCACTAAAGTACTGATTTATAATTCGGTAAACAAGGGTGGGATAAATTTTAACGCCACGTCTGGTGATCAGCAAATGGGCTTCCTGAGCGGCTCCCTCGATCTCGCTGCGTTTGCCCAAATAAAGCGTCAGCGTTTCCCTGACTTGAGGCAATAAGGGAATGATGCGTTCTTTTTTGCGCTTTCCCAGTACACGCAACATCCCCTCCTCCAAACGAAGGTCAGACAAGCGCAAACCAATCAGCTCTGCGCGGCGCATTCCGGTACTGTATAGCAACTCTACAATCAATCGGTCTCTCACTCCCTCAAAATCCACCAGGTCCTGTAATTGAGCCATGACGTCAGCCACCTCTTTTTCAGAAAAAGGGACCTGTACTTTCTTTTCGGTTTTCAAAGAACGGTGCTTGCTTAGCGGATTGGCTTTGATCGCTCCGATTTTCAGCAAATAGGTATAGTAGGTCCGCAAGGCAGATATCTTCCGATTGACCGAACGATTGCTCACCCCTTCCTCTACCAGATGAACGATCCAGCTACGGATGAAGGGATAGATCACTTCCTCCGGGCGATCGATCGCGTACTCCCTGCTCGCAAAATCCAAAAAGTCTTCCAGGTCTTTGCGATAGGCTTTGACCGTGAGCGGACTGTAATTCTTTTCCAGCAATAAATAGTCAAAAAAGGGCTTCAGATTCATAGGGAAATGGGCTTGGACACAAGGTAAGCAATACCCATAAAAAAACTGTTACCTGATCAATGATCAGGTAACAGCTCTGTATGTTGAAAGAGGATAAGTCTTTCTGTTGAATCTTCCATTAACCTACCCTAGGGTAGTCGACGGATTAGATATTCTCCTCATCTCTGAGACTCTGAATGTACTGAGCCTTTTGCACTTCTTTTCTTCTTCTTACAGAAGGTTTTGTGAACTGCTGGCGATCACGCAACTTGCGCATAGTACCGGTGCGGTCAAATTTTCGTTTGAAACGCTTCAGCGCTCGATCAATGTTTTCTCCGTCTTTTACTGGTATTATCAACATAGATGTACCTCCTTTCTTTATTTAGTTCTTACTTTAGGGCTGCAAAGATAAGCTATCTTGTCAATCTGACAACCCTTTTAAAAATTATTTTTACTTGCTTAAGACTTCCTTGGTGGCCGGCCGATACTCTTTCTTATCGATCACCATCTTAGCGATAATTTCGCGAAGGATTTCTGAAGTCCCTCCTCCAATGGGACCCAAACGACTATCGCGGAATAGGCGAGCCAGAGGATATTCTTCCATATAGCCGTATCCTCCAAGCAGCTGCAAACACTGGTAGGCCACTTTATCGGCCACTTTTGTAGAAGTGAGTTTAGACATAGTCGCTTCTTTAACCACGTATTCTCCCATATCCAAACGCTTAGCTGTGGTATAATTGAAGGTCTTGATGATCTCTACTTCACTGGACAGCTCTGCTACCTGGTGACGCAAGGCTTGAAATTTATCTAACGTCTTTCCAAAGGCCATACGGTCTTTCATATAGTCCAAGGTATACTCAATAGCAAATTCGGATCGTGCATGGGCATTGATCCCCATGATCAGACGTTCCAGCGCAAAATGCTGCATGATGTAGGGAAAGCCTTCATTTTCTTCGCCTAAGCGGTTTTCAACCGGCACTTTCACGTCTGCGAATGCTATTTCACCGGTATCAGAAGCTCGCCAACCTAATTTGTCCAATTTAGTGGCTGAAATCCCATCCATTTTTCGATCGACCACAAAAAGAGACATCCCTTTGTTTCCCGCATCGGGATCTGTTTTTGCGGCCACGACCAGATAATCGCTGTACACTCCATTGGTGATAAAGGTCTTGGAGCCGTTTAGCACATAATGATCGCCCTCGCGAACTGCTGTGGATTTCATTCCGGCAACATCAGACCCACCAAAAGGCTCAGTGATACACAAACAACCGATCATCTCTCCGCTAACGCTGGGCGCTAAATACTTCTCTTTGATCATCGCAGAACCTTCTGCATTCAAATGGGTCATGGCCAGATACGCATGCGCCCACATGGCGGCTGCAAATCCGCCAGAGTTGACTCGTTGCAATTCTTCCAAAAATATGACGGTATAGAACATGTCCAGATCGAGTCCGCCATACTCCTCAGGATAAGGCAATCCAAAATACCCCATCTCTCCCATTTTGGTCCAGATAAAGCGCTCAATATGCCCGGTTTCTTCCCATTTATCGATGTGCGGTACCACCTCTTTCTGAAGAAAGTCTCGCAGACTCGCTCTGAAAAGTCGGTGCTCTTCGCTAAAATACAAGTGTTCCATAGTGATCGGTGCGTTAGGGGACATCACCCGCGTTGAACCTGGTACAGCTTAGCGCTGTGACCCCGGGGTGGTCGAAAACGATTTAGCAATTTATTTTAGGTACAAATATAACTGAATTCTACCGATTTTATCCGACTCCAGTCCGTCGATCTGTCGCAGCTCTTCCAGGCTGGAAAAGCCGCCCTGCTGCTTGCGGTAATTGACCAGGCTTACGGCCTGATCAAACGTGAGATAAGGAATGGTCGCCAGGTCAGAAGCCGTAGCCGTATTGAGGTCCCAGCGCTCTCTTATGGCCGGGGTTTGGACGGTAAAGAAATCCAGCGCACGAGCCACAACCTCGGGTTTTAGCCCATAGACCTCTCCCAATTGCTCGTCCACAACAAAGCCGCCCAGACGTTTGCGATAGCTAATGATCCGCCGTGCCAAAACCTCCCCGATCCCATTCACTAGTCTAAGCTCTTCTTCTGTAGCCCTATTTAAATCCCTCTTCTTATCGCGCTTTAGAGGAGTGCCTTTGGCCCTCTCCAATGTCTTTTTGGGTCGATCGAGCCATTCCGGAAACTTAAAATAGGGAATGACCAGGCTGAGCAGTGAATCATTGATGCCACTGACTTCCTGAAATTGCCTGGCAGAATTGATCCATTGTCCGCTTTCGCGAAAGCGATACACCAGATCAACCTGCTCGGGAGCGATACCCAGTACATAGGCCCTGTAATCCGTAATGAAATTCGGATTGAACGGCTGGATTTTAGGCAAGGTGTCGGCCTCCTGCAACTGTTTGACCGAGTCGATGCGTTGCTGTATGGCCTCTACCCGAGCCAACTGTTCGGCATTGAGTTGAAAGGCCTGAGGCCGACTGTCAATCACAACAGTAACAATCAAGCTAAGGACGAGTATCAGGCACAAAAGAAAAATCCCATTCCGTTGTTGTTTACCAAAAACGAAATGGGATTTAAAGTTATTCACAGTGCTTGATTTAATCGATCGCCTCCGTCTTTTTTCGAATGGCTCCTAAATAACGGTTCAATTGCTTTTTCACTACCGGGAATAAGAAATAGAGACCCACCATGTTCGGGAATACCATGGCAAAGATCATGGCGTCTGAGAAGGCCCAGATGCTATCCATACTCGCTGCAGCACCAATAACCACAAAGGTGAGAAAGAGTAATTTGTACACCAAATCTGCGGTCTTACCCCGTCCGAATAAGAATTTCCAGGATTGCAATCCGTAGTAGGACCAGGAGATCATCGTAGATACCGCAAAAAGTACCACGGCGATCGTCAGGAAGACTTTAGAATACGGGATATATTCCGCGAAAGCGATAGAAGTAATTCCCGCACCTTCGTAGGACTCCCCATTGATAAGTACGGCTCCTGTTCCATCTCCTCCGTATTCAAAGAAACCACCAAAGTTAAAGATGATGATAACCAAGGCGGTCATGGTACAGATGAGTACCGTATCGATGAAGGGCTCCAATAAGGCCACAAGACCCTCACTGGCTGAATACTTGGTTCGCACTGCCGAGTGGGCAATTGACGCTGAACCGGCTCCAGCTTCGTTTGAGAAGGCTGCACGTTGGAAACCAACCAGCAATACACCGATCACTCCACCAACACCAATCGCTTTTGGGTTAAAGGCTTCGGTAACGATCAATCCAAAGGCATCGTCAATAAGACTAAAATTGCTGAGGATGATGTATAAACAACAGATCACATAAAGTACAGCCATAAAGGGCACCACCTTTTCGGTTACTGAAGCGATACGCTTAATCCCTCCAATGATGATGATTCCCACCAATATTGCAAGCACCACACCTACGATAGCTCCGGCTGCCGTGCTTTCCCAATTGAATAATTCTTTAAGTACAATCGTAGCCTGATTACTTTGTGCAGCATTTCCGCCACCAAAGGATCCTCCAATACAGAAGATGGCAAAGATCACAGCCGCTATTTTTCCAAGCGTTTTGAAACCACGTTCCTTTAGTCCTTTGGTCAAGTAATACATGGGGCCGCCATAGACCGTTCCATCCGGTCCTACATCCCGGTATTGAACTCCAAGTGTACATTCTACAAACTTGGTTGACATACCCAACAACCCACAGATGATCATCCAGAAAGTTGCTCCGGGCCCACCTAGAGCGATGGCTAAAGCGACTCCGGCAATATTTCCATTACCTACGGTACCGGAAACTGCAGTCGCTAATGCCTGGAAGTGAGATACCTCTCCATCTGAACTCTCATCGCGGATGGTATCAACAATATCGCCGTCCACGGCCAGGTCGTCATCTACTTTTTCAATGTGCTCTTCGATATCCACCTTAGTCAGGTCCTGACCCATAGCGATGCCATCTTCACCGTAGAGGACATCCACCCCGTGCTTTTCGATATCTTCGTATTTACCGCGTACGGTATTGATCGCTTTTCCGAAAAAGCGAATGTTCGGAAATCCAAAATACAGGGTAAAGAATGCGGCACTTCCAACAAGGAGAACTAAAACAAATGGAATATCAGGATCTTCCCAGACCAGGAAGAAGATAACTTCGGTAAAAAAGTCGGATATCGGCGCGAATGCCTGATCGATTTTTTGATCGAGCCCTACTTCTTGAGTTTCTTGTGCAACTGCACCAAATGTAGTAATTAGACCCATGAGAGAAAGAAGAAATTTCTTCATAATGCTTAGCTGTTAATTATAGGGATTTAAAAATTTCGAATTTGCGGTCAGCAAGATGCAAAAAAATCACCTACCTACAAAGATTGCCCGGCTAAATAGATTCCCAAATCTAAATACGGAACTCTTTTTCTAAAGCGGCGATTTGATCCGGTCTGCCAATGACGATCAATTTAGAACCTTCTTCGATCACCAGGGAAGCCTCGGGATTGATCAAATATTCACCGGTGGGCGATTTATACCCGATGATGGTACAGCCCGTGCGACGGCGGAGATCAATATCGATAATCGAGCGGTCCTTGCGATCGGGACAGACATTGATGTAAGGGATCTCTTGTACATTAGGATTCCCTCCGTCAGTCACGGCAATATTGTCTAAGAACTCCACCAGATCGGGCACTACGACCAAAGAAGCCATGTGTTCACCACCAATCCGGTCGGGCATGATCACATTGTCAGCTCCGGCCAGCTTTAATTTCTGATAGGTCGTCTCTTCAGAAGCTCTGCTGATGATCTTTAAATTCGCATTGAGCTGTCGCGCAGACAGCACCACAAAGAGATTGTTGGCATCGCTGGGCAAAGCACAGATCACGCAGGCGGCACGCTCCACTCCGGCTTGAATAAGCACCTCATCTTCATTGGCATTCCCTTGTATGAACGGAAAATCTTCCGTTTCATAACGACTGATGACATCTTCCTCCATTTCGATCACAACAAAGGGCTTCTCGTAAGACAGCAGTTTTTGAGCCGCCTGTTTTCCATTTCTTCCGTAACCCACAATGATCACGTGATTTTCCAATTGGTCGACTTTCTTTTGCACTTTTTTCCGCTTTAATAATTCATAATTACTTCTGCTTAATAAAAACTCAGTGATGATCGATATGGCATAACCCAGAGCAATCACACTGATGAGAATGAGCACCATGGTAAAGATCTTCCCCAGAGGCCCCATGGGTTCCACTTCGCTGAAACCCACCGTGGTAATGGTGATCACTGTCATGTACAGTGCATCGGTCCAGTTGAAGCCCGCAAAATAGCGATAGCCAAACACCCCTACCAGTAGTACAAACAGGATCATGGCCAAGGCCAGATAAATCTTAGAACGAAACAGCCGGAACATCATAGGTCAAATACAGAACTTCGTTTAGTGTACACCAAGTCTTTTAAACGCAGCCAAAAAGCCAGGGTCAGATAGATCGCAAAGCCCAAACCCAAGGTAGCAAAGGAAACATAGATAAAAAACAAGCGGACATTCTTGGCGCGCATACCTAAGCGGTCTGCCAACCGACTCGACACATAAAAGCCGTGCTTTTCTAAATAATGCCTCAATTGATAAATACCCTGCAACATAGCTGCAAATTAAAACTTTTACGGCTGAATTGGACGTTGAAGCAAGCTATTTCCTACTCTACAGTGCAAACAGCGAAAGCGATCGCAATAGTGTAGCTTGAGCTGTACCAGCGCCTGGGTATGCAAGGCATTTTGAGTGGCGGGGATGCGCTTGGCAAATTCCCGGACCACGCGATTCGACTCGGCCGGAAGCTTTGCCATCCAACTCAACACCTCTGAATCCTGATTCAGTCGTCGTTTGCGATGATAGGCAAAATGCAAGGGTAGAACGGTATTGATCAAGAGCAGGTCTATAAATGACCGACTCAGTTTCTTTTCTTTTCTGGGATGGGCTTTTGTGAACGTATAGTGCTTTTGCCAAAAAGCGGAAGGGGTGGTTTGAAACAGGGGAAGCATCGCTTCTAGAGTATCGGCCTGCATCAAAGTATTAAAAAGTGACTGCGATTGAGCATAAACCGCAGCAAATTGAGAAAGCCGAACGGTCGGAAAATTTGGGGGGCGAAGGCGATAGAATTGGACGACCGGGAGTTGCGCCGGAGCTAAGGAGAATTTGTGCTCCAAATATTTAAATTGTCGCAACCACTGCTCTTGGAAGGGATGATTTAAGGGTGGATCGAGCAATCCGGCCCTCCCCAACAACACGATTTCTAAGGTGGATTGATCCTGTGCAAGCTTTCGAATGATCGGAAAAGGAATGGATTTAGCCAGCTGTTCAAAGGCCTCTGCATTGATCTGCGTACCGAAAGATCGCAGCAACATGCTAAATAACACAGCCTCCCAATCGTTCTTAGATTCCGCCAAAAGTTGTTCGATTCGCATGACTTTCTGCTCCAGACGCTCCAAATACAACGACTCCAACCAAGCCTCCACCAGACCGGGATCCACCTGGTCAATTTCCTGTTCACACAAGATGAACTTATACTTCTTGTTTCGAAATAACGATTGATAATTAGCCAGTACAGAAGGGAGTACCCAATCCTTTAATTGCAGTGTTGGCAAGGGATTGTTATTTAAATCGTAAACGTCTACATCATGCTCCCAGACCACATGAAGGATCACATTGGCGTAAGCCTCATCGGTCTCATGATGATGCGCATACCAGTCGGAGGCTTTCAAATGAACCTCAACATTACCCACCCAGTGCTGTCCGTCAATGCGTACCTGCGCATTGAAAAAATCAGGCCCCGCCAGCTGGTTATGCTGACCACTGTCGAGCAGCTCAAATGCTTGTCCGTCGGTCAGTGTTATCGTTCGATCAGGTGGTCCAGAGGAGGGAACAGCCAACTTTTTATAAAGCCAGAGATAGTGTAAAAAATCTTCGCGCATACCTTAAGGTAGCACGCAGAAATTTTATAGACAAGGTAGGTTATTCGTCGAGGTAGCCCTTTTCGCGCATCCAGTTATCATTGAACATCTTACCCACATACCGACTTCCATGATCGTGAAAGAGGATGACCACGACGTCATCTTTAGAAAAATGCTCCTTGAGCTGAAGTAATCCTTTGATCGCCGCACCGGCCGAATTTCCCAAAAACATACCTTCTTCCCGAGCCAGGCGCTGGGTGTAAATGGCCGCATCTTTATCGGTCACTTTGGTAAAGCCATCGATAATATCAAAATTGACGTTCAAAGGCAGGATATCTTCGCCTATCCCTTCGGTGACATAAGGATAGATCTCATTTTCATCAAAGATGCCGGTCTCGTGGTATTTCTTAAACACAGAGCCGTAGGTATCTACACCCCAAATCTTGACGTCCGGATTCTTCATTTTCAAATAACTACCTACTCCGGAAATAGTACCGCCGGTACCTACACCCACCACAAAGTGGGTTACTTTTCCCTCGGTTTGACGCCAGATTTCAGGTCCGGTCGATTGAAAATGGGCTTTACAATTGCTGGGATTATCGTATTGGTTCACATACCAGGAATTGGGAGTTTCTTCAGCCAGTCGTTTAGAGGTCGAATAGTACGACCGTGGATCGTCTGGCGGAACATCGGTAGGACACACCACCACTTGGCTGCCTACCGCACGCAGGATATCCATTTTCTCCTTGCTCTGTTTATCGGACATGACGCAGATCATTTTGTAGCCTTTGACAATGGCGGCCAGGGCTAACCCCATTCCGGTGTTTCCGGAGGTCCCTTCAATGATGGTTCCTCCCGGCTTTAAAGCTCCTGCCTTTTCGGCGTCCTCAATCATGGTCAGCGCCATACGGTCTTTGACCGAATTTCCCGGATTGAAGGTTTCGTATTTGGCCAGTACCAGGCAAGGTAGGTCGGCCACCAAAGCATTCATTTTCACCAGTGGCGTGTTCCCGATCGTACCTAAGATATTTTCTGCGTATTCCATGCGAATGTTTGAGGCTGCAAAGATACTATTTCAAAGGAGATCCAAGCGGAAGAATTCCCACCCTACTCAAAGCGAATACTCTTTACAGGAACAATTCGGGTCACGATATAGGAGGGAATCAATAGCATCAGCATGCAGAGCAAAAAGGTTCCCAGGTTCAACAGGAGAATGTAGCCCCAATTCAAGTCGACCGGGGCTTGGGTCACATAATAGGTTTCGGGATTGAGCGCGATGATGCCGTAGTGCTGCTGGACCAGCAAAATGCCGATACCGATCAGATTTCCCCAGAATAAACCAGTAAGGATCAAATAGACCGCATTGTACAAGAAGATCTTACGCACACTCCAATTGGTACTCCCTAGTGCTTTCAGAATACCGATCATTTGGGTGCGCTCTAAAATCAGCACGAGCAGGGCGACGATCATATTAATTCCGGCGACCAGGATCATCACGGCGATGATCAAAATAATATTGAAATCAAATAAGGCGATCCATTCAAAAATCGAATAGTATTTCTGGGTGACGGTACGCGAGTTCAGCGTGGAGCCGGTATTCTCATAGACCTTGTTCCCCACCATCGCCAACTCATCAAAGTCGGAGATAAATACCTCAAAGGCACCCACCTCATTAGCTTCCCAACGATTAACGCGCTGTATGTGCCGTATATCGGCGAAGAGATAGATCTCATCAAATTCCTGAAATCCGGATTCATAGATCCCCACCACATCAAAGCGGACCGCTTTGAACTTTCCGTCGTCATTGACGAAATAGGTGATCAGTTTGTCCCCCAGCTGAAAGCCCAGGCGGTTAGCCAGGTAATTACTTAATAAGATCTCTGTGTTCAGTGCTCCGGTGTATTCCGGGAGCCGCCCCTGGGTGAGGTATTCTTCAATTAGATTCCAATTATAATCGGCACCTACACCCTTGACCATGACCCCTTCAAAGGTACTCGCCGTTCGAATGATCCCCTGTTTGGCCGCGATGGCTTGCACGTGAGTAACTTCGGGAACTGCGTCAAAATCCGGATAGAACTCTTGGTCCAAAGCGATCGGATTGACTGTTTCTTCGCTGTTGTTTCCGTCAAAATTACTAATGATGATATGGCCATTAAAAGCAGAGACTTTCTCCCGGATCTTTTTTTGAAGTCCAACTCCTGAGGCTACGGTCACCAGCATCATCACCATCCCCAGCACAATAGCGATGATCGCTATTTTAATTATAGGCCGAGAAGGGCTACTTTTACCGGACCCCGCACTATTGAGCCGTTTAGCGATAAAATATTCGAGATTAAATGCCATATTATTGGATCAAAAGTACCCTTTTTCTACTAGTTATACTGGTATTTTCCTGTCAAGGTCAGGCCAACCTCAAACCTACACCACAAACCCCCGAAACCGTCAAGACTGACTCGTTGAAGTCGGTCGTCAATCCGCTGGTGGGTGCCAATCGATTGGAATTGTATGAACCTTTGCTGAAGGGAAAACGTATTGGCGTGGTCTGCAATCCCAGCAGTCTGATCTTCCACACGAACGATCATCAGGCCGGCGCCACGCATCTGGTCGATAGTTTGCTTTCGCGAAAGCATAAGCTCGTTAAAGTGTATTCGCCAGAACACGGATTTCGGGGAACCGCCGATGCCGGAGAAGAAGTGGCTGATGGAATGGACAAAAAAACCGGCTTACCCCTCATTTCCGTCTACGGTAAAAATAAAAAGCCAACTCCTGAGCAACTGGAAGGCGTTGACCTCCTGATTTTTGATATTCAGGATGTAGGCGTCCGGTTTTACACCTACATCTCCACCCTCCATTACCTCATGGAAGCGGCAGCCGAAGCAGCACTTCCGGTGATTGTCTTAGATCGTCCCAACCCCAACGGACACTATATCGATGGCCCTACTTTACTTCCGGAACACCAAAGCTTTTTAGGCATGCACCCGGTGCCCCTGGTACACGGAATGACCATTGGGGAGTATGCTCAAATGATCAATGGAGAACAGTGGTTGAAAAACGGCATTCAGGCTGATCTTACGGTCATTCCTATGGAAGGCTATACCCATCAAAGCCGATACAGTCTTCCGGTTCGCCCCTCGCCCAATCTGCCTAACGATCAAGCCATCAATCTCTACCCCAGTCTGGGACTGCTTGAAGGAACGACCCTGAACGCAGGACGAGGCACCGATTTTCAGTTTCAGGTGTTTGGAGCCCCTGAGCTCCCGGTAGAAGAATTCCCCTTCGACTACACCCCGGAACCTAATTTTGGCGCCAAATACCCCAAACACCAGGGTAGCCTATGTCATGGTAAAGATTTACGAAAGGTCCCTTTTCTCGCAGAGGTCGATCTGGGATGGATCATTGAGGCCTATCAGGCCTTTCCCAAAGACCAAACATTCTTCAATACGGAAAACTTCACCTTGCATGCCGGAACGCCGCGACTGCAAGAACAAATTGAAGCCGGACTCACCATGGAAGATATTCGCCAAAGCTGGCAACCAGCGCTGGAAGCCTACGCTATACAGCGTAAAGCGTATCTGCTCTACCCCTTGAATTGATCAGTGCGGGATGCGCTTGCGCATCTCCTCCACGATATGGAAGGCTGCCGGACAAATTGCCACGTTCTTCAGGGTCAACTGACTGATCTGTTGAAATTTCTTGCGATCGGTATGTGGAAACTCGCGACAGGCTTTGGGTCGCTGCTCGTAGATCATACAATGGTTATCGGCACCTAAGAAGGCACAGGGCGTGGTTTGCAATACATAGTCCCGGTCTTCATCCACCCGCAGGTAGGTCGCGATAAATTCGGTCTCTTTCATGCGTAAGTGTTTGGCAATACGCGTGATGTCTTTGGGGGTGAACAACGGACCGGTGGTTTTACAACAATTGGCACACTCCAGACAGTCGGTGCGTTGAAACTCTTCCTCGTGCAATTCCTGCATGAGATAATCCAGATTTTTTGGGGGCTTCCTGCGCAATTTTTTAAAGAAGGCTTTATGCTCCTTCTGCTTATCTTTGGCCCGTTGCGGTAAGGATTCGATCAGCTCTTCCATGCGGCAAAAATACGACCAAGCCATGGATATTTTAGGCACCGCCTTACTCGATTATTATGAAGGCAGATATTCGGAAGACATCACCGTGCATTCAAATATTGCAGAAGATGATGTGTTACCACTACCCCATTTGTTCCGCAGCTTTGAAGAAATGCCTGTTTTAGAACAACAGGCCCTAAAGCTGTGTAAGGGACACGTCCTGGATATTGGATGTGGTGCCGGATCTCATGCGCTTTATCTGCAGAAGCAAAAATTCAAGGTCACGGCACTGGATGCCTCCCCGGGAGCGGTACAGGTGGCCCAGATGCGCGGAGTAATAGACGCCAGACAACAATCCTTGCTCGATTTTAAGGGGGAGACCTTTGATACGCTCTTGTTATTGATGAACGGTACCGGGATCTTTGAATCTACGGCAAAAATCAGCGAATACCTTGCTCATCTACACCGACTCACCGCTCCCCATGGTCAGGTATTGATCGACTCCTCCAATATAGCGTATATGTTTGAAGACGAGGACGGTGGTTATTGGATGGATATGAATGCAGACTACTACGGCGAGGTGGAATTTCAGCTGAGCTATCAAGGGAAGAGCGGTGCCCCTTTCGATTGGCTCTACCTCGATTATGATCGTTTATCCGCTTTCGCGAAAGCGAATCACTGGACTTGCGAACGGATTCAGGAAGGTCCTTACCATGATTATCTGGCCCGTCTCCGTCCGGCCTAAAAGCTGCAGCTGCAGTAGGCTATCGAGGCAAAGAAAGTGAAGCTGACAATGGGTTTATCACTAATAATTATGAATAATCCATTTTGAAACTGCAATTTTTTCATAATATTCGCGTCTTAGTACATACCCCCCTAAATACACATACATGTCAGTACGAAAAATTGCACTTCTTTTGCTCTTGACGGGGCTTCTTTATTCCTGTTCTACCAATGAGCCTAATGAGGAAACTAATCCGACCACTACTGTTAATTTACAACCCCTGGGCACTTCGGCCAATGAGCTGTTGAGTGCTGATGTCTTTAGTAGTATGACGGTGGAGATCGCCTATCCGGAGAATTTCAGACCCACCGAACAAACGCTATCCAATGTGCGCGATTTTCTGGAGTCCCATCTCAATAAACCGGGAGGTATTCAATTTGTAGAGACCGTCTTGGGAAATTTGGGGGATGGCACCAAGTACAGCATTGAGGAGATCCGTGAATTGGAAGCGCAGGAACGCACCCTATTCACCGAGGAAGATGATATTGCGGTTTGGTTGTTCTTTGCGAATGAGAGTTCAGCGAAAGATCAGGACAATTCAGTAGTACTGGGTACGGCGTATCAAAATACCTCCATTGTGATTTTCCAAAAGACCATTGAAAATATTACCAGTAACTCGACCAGACCGGTCAATAAGACCTTATTGGAAACCACCACCATCAATCATGAATTTGGTCACCTTTTGGGATTGGTCGATCTGGGCAGTGAACCCCAATCAGATCACGAAGACCAGGACAACCCACGGCACTGCGTCACCGAAGACTGCTTGATGTACTTCCAAACCGTAGCCAATGTGTTTCTGACCGATGCCTTTACCGAAGCGCCCGCTCTCGACGACTTTTGTCTGGCTGATCTGCGCGCCAATGGCGGTAAATAGCCTTAATTGGCCTTGTACACTTGCTGGCCGCCAACGTAGGTAGCAGAAACCGCTAAATTGGGAATGCGATCTTCAGGTACGGTCATGATGTCTTCCTCCATGATCACAAAATCAGCGAGTTTACCGACTTCAATGCTTCCTTTCTCCTGCTCCTCAAAGTTGGAGTAAGCGGCCCAAATGGTCATCCCTCGAAGGGTTTGTTCCCGGGTCAATTTTTGCTCCGGCTGAAATCCACCTTCCGGATACTGCTCTAAATCCTTTCGGGCCACAGAAGCATAAAAGGTGTGAAAAGGATTGACCCGCTCCACAGGGAAATCGGTTCCCAGAGCCACCAAACCGGCCTTTTCCAGTAAGGTTTGAAATGCATAGGCCCCTTGCATGCGCTCCTCACCCACTCGATCTTCGGCCCAGTACATATCACTGGTGGCATGCGTAGGCTGAATGGAAGGAATGATGCCCTGCTCGTAGTAATCGAAGTCTTCCATGCTGATGATCTGCGCGTGCTCTACGCGCCAACGGCGATCTTCCTGATCGCTGAGTACTTCCTCGTAGGCCCGAAGCACGGCGATATTGGCAGAATCTCCAATGGCGTGGGTATTCATCTGAAATTCACTGGCCGCTAGTCGTTGGGCCAGATCATTGATCTGTTCTATAGGCGTGACCATGGCCCCGTAGTGTCCGGGTTTATCGCTGTAAGGCTCCCGCATCGCAGCACCTCGCGAACCTAAGGCGCCATCTCCGTATACTTTGAAAGAGCGTACGTTCAATCGGTCGGTTTTAAATATTCCCTTATCGAGATAATAATCCCGGTCGGCCGGAGTGTTGCTGATCATGGCATACACGCGCATTTTTAAGTTTCCTGCCTGCTGCAAACTATCGATAAGCTCAATGGCCGGGCGGGACAATCCAGCGTCATCTACTGTGGTCAGGCCGTATTGAAAGCACAGCTGCTCCGCATCTTTGAGGGCTTGTATGGCGGTTTGCCGAGAAGTTTCAGGAATGACTTTACGCACCATCCCCATGGGATTATCCACCAGTATACCGGTAAGTATTCCATTCTCTTTTTCAATGGCGCCTCCTTCCACCTGGGTGGTTGCGTCGATCCCGGCCAGGTCCAAGGCTTTTTGATTGACGAGCATGGCGTGACCATCTACCCGGGTGATGGCCACTGGCGTGTCCGGAAAGAGCTCATCCAATTCCTTCTTCGTGGGAAACTCTTTGACCTCCCAATCGTTTTGATCCCAGCCCCGTCCGAGTATAAATTCGGGTTGACGTTCCTTACCAAACGCCACTAAAATGTCCAGGATCTCCTGAAAGCTTTGCGTTCCGGTGAGATCGGCGATCTGGAGCCCCAGACCCATGCGGTAGAAATGACAATGGGCATCGATCAATCCCGGGAGGACTGTTTTACCTTCCGCATTCATTATTTCAGAAGCTTCATAGGCCTCCAGGATTTCCGCATTGCTGCCTACGGCCACAAATTGACCGTCTTTAACTGCAAAGGCTTCCGCTTTCGCGAAAGCATCGTTGACGGTATAGACATTGGCATCGGTTACGATGAGATCTACCGACTCTTTAGACTGGCAGGAAAATAAAAGTACAGCAAGGCAAACGAGTGAAAGCAGGGTGTGTTTCATGAAGAAATTTTGCACTAAAATACAAAACCTCAGCACGCGTCCAACGCTTCAGAACGATCCGTATCTAAAAATCGAACTTATAGGTGGCACCGGCCATGGCCTGAATTCCCTGTACCGGGAAATTGACCCAGCGCTGATAATTATTGCCCAATACATTATTCACCCGGGCAAAGGCAGACAACTGATCGTTAAAGCGATATCCCGCATGCGCATTGATGTCAAAATAACTATCCAGGGTCACGTCTACCGGAAAAGGAGTCACGGTTGGACTACTCGTCGAGCGTTGATCGGGACGCTCCCCTACAAAAAACAGATTGGCCCCTGCAAACCAGTGTTCGGAGATCTGGTAATCAGCAAAGAGAGCCGCTTCTAAATCAGGTAAGTTCCAGGCCTCCTCCTGCTGATCAGTGCTGTAACTGTAGTAGGTACCGTTGATCCGCACTTTAAAATTGGCATTTACATCCACATTGAGTTCACCAAAGATGCTCGTCGTTTTCAGATCATCATAAACGAGCCCAAAAGAATTGCCGTATTGGTAGCCTTCGCTGGCATCAGCCGGCGTAAAACGGGGATTATTCTTAAAAAGACGCCGGTCGTTCTCCGAAGTATAACTTCCTCTCAGATTGTAGCTTACCTCATTGGAAACTTTTCCTTTGATCCCCACATACGCGTCATAGGCCTGGTCAGTAGGCTGGATCAACAAGATGGGGGAAACGAATGGATTCTCCTGTACCACATCGTAATAGCTGTTCTGCCGCAATTCACCCTCCAGTCCGGCATAGGCAATGAAATATTCTCCGGCCACCCGGTAGGAACCGGTGATGCGCGGATACAGGTTGAAGTTGGTGTTCTGCAACTCGATATCGTAGGAGACAAAAGCAGCGATCCCCAGGTTCACGGTCAGATCATCACGCAGAATGACCAGACTCGGATTCAATCCGGCATTTAAGAAGCCGTAGTTGATGCCTTGAGAATTGAAGTAATTGCGGTCAAATTCACCCTGTACATAGTCAATCACGAGTTTAGTTTGGATCAACTCTCCGGCTATGGGCAGTTCCAGTTGTGGAGTGGCGAAAGCCCGTAGTTCCGTGCTCGAGGTTGCATCCCCAAAATAACGCAGCTTCACCTGCCCTCCATCGAAAAATGAATCTTCCATTTCAAAATTGGCACCAACGGCTGCGGTATAATACTGCTGACGCGGTTCAATGTTGTTTAAGTCTTCCGCACTGAACAGGCTGGGATCTTCCAGGCCGTACCAGTTGTACAACTGATGCTGAAAATCAAGGTCACCTCTCCAGGTAAAATCCCGGTCTCTGGACGTATAATTTAAATTGAGGCTGGTGTCATAAAACTTGTCCTCCAACTCCACATCCTCAATATTGCCCTGAGAGGAGTTGTGATCCAGATAGATTCCAAAATTCTGGTTGCGATCAATCTGATAATTACTATAAAATTCCGCCAGTGCCGACGAGTACGTTCCAAAGGCCAGGGTTACATAATTATCAAAAAGCTTGACCGGTCTGGCCTTTTTCACGTTGGCCGCTTTGCCTTTGGCCGGAGTAAAGGTAGAAGCCACGGGAACGGAGAAAATACCGTAGGTTACCTGTTTTTTTGCCACATTGACGGAGTCATCTAATTGAGGCGTTGCCTTGATCTTGAAGGCATCGCTGATGCTGGGTGTATAGGGTTTGACAATATTGACCACTTCGGTATCCAGATCCTGCTCCTCTTGTGCGTAGGCGCTTAGAGCACCGGCGAATACAATAAGGCTAAGCAGGGACTTAAGAAGATTCTGATTCATAAGCTATTGAACTGTTGATTGATGATGTTAAACTGCTGGTTTGAATGTTGTTCGATCAGGGCATGAGGGCTAGTCGTCGGTTTTCTCTACCGAAGCATTGGTCTTCGCCTCCTTGGCTTTTATTCGACCTAATTCCGTCTCGGCCTCCTCAACGACTTGTGGATAGGCTTTGAAATTTTGGATCACGGATTCAAGAATATAAGTCGCCTGATAGGCATCCCCCAAAGCGTCAAAATTCTTCGCCATGAGTACCAGGCCCTTGGCTCCGTATTCCTTGTACGCGCTATATTCTTTGGCCAGTTTTTGTACCGCATCATTGGAGGCTTTATACGCCCCTGATTTGTTCTTAAAAAAAGCGTCATAGTACAACGCCTCAGCTGCCAGCGCTCCGGTGGCTACTTTTTGCACTTCCGCGTAAGCGTTCTCCGCTTTGGACTCATTCCCTGTTTGTAAGGCTGAACGGGCGATGATGACCTGAGCATCGGCCTTGACCGTATTGTCGATCTTGGCGTTCTGCAATACTTTTTCGGCGTAGCTCACGGCAGCTTCATACTGCTTGAGCTCATAGGTTGCTTTCATCAGGTTGGACTGAGCGAAGATGATATTCTGGCTATATTCGGCTTCATTTTCCAGACGCTTGAGCACCGGAATGGCTTGTTGATATTGCTTCTCAGCCAAATAGATCTCTCCGAGGCGCGACAGGGCCTGCTCCGTAAATTCAGTCCGACTTTTAGCGATCACATATGCGTAGTGGGGTATGGCTTTTTGTTTTTCCGCTTGCGCGAAATAAAGCTGGCCCAAATAAAAATGGGCATCGAGGGCTCGCTTTCCATTAGGGTAATCCCGAAGGTAATTTTCGAATTGGCGTATGGCAGCACCGGTGTTATTCTCCACAAAGGGTTTCTCTGCAGATGCGTAAGCGGCGTCATCGAGTTCGTTGTCCTGGATTTCCACATAATCCAATCCCGAAACCCAGTTTCCGTACTCATCCACCCGACCCAGATCGATGTATATCAACTTGGCCGAGGCTACCGCTTGCAAAGCTTCCTGGGTATTCGGATAGTCGGCTGCTACCCGCTTAAACAGGTTTAATGCCTGTTCACTCCTACCGGTGTTGTCATAAATCAAGGCTTTTTTAAGCAGCGCCCGGGGCGCGTAAGTGCTTTTGGGCAGCTCCTGGATCAACTGATCGTAGGCCGTAATGGCGGCTTCATTATTCTGAGTGGCCACTAATACGTTCCCCAGTTCATAGAGCGCATCATCCCGATAACTGGAGCCGGGAAAGTTGGCGGCAAAGCTTTTTAGCGCCTCCACCTTTTGCGCATTCTGTTTGATAAAACCATAGCTGATCGCTTTTTGGAAGGTAGCGTAATCCGTATCGGCACCGCCACGAGCGATGGCTTGATTGTAGGCTTCCAAAGCCGAGCGATAATTACTGGTCACAAAGTAACTGTCGGCCAGTCTGAGATAAGCATCCTTTAAAACTGCCAGATCCGCTCCGCTTTGGTTGGTGAACGCCTTAAAATACTGTTGTGCCGCATTGTAGTCTTTCTGTTTAAAATAGGCATACCCCAGGTTATAATCGACCATCTTGCTTTCTTCCAGACCGGATACTTCGCTGTTCTTAAATTGCTTGTACGCAATTAAGGCATCGGCGTAGTTCCCACTATTAAACAGCGATTCTGCTCGCCAGAAATGGGCTCTTGCTTTGAATGCAGCATCTCGCGGCTCTTTAAGCGACTTGTCAAATAGGCTCACGGCCTCGCGGTACTGCCCTTCGTTAAACAATTCAACACCCCGGTAAAAAGTCACTTTTTGGTAAGCAAGCTTATTGTTGAAACTACGGTTGTTCTCTAAGAGTTCAATGGCTCCGGCATAATTGCGGGAAGTGATGTAAGAGTCGATCAGTAAATCCTCTAGTTCCTGCCGGGCCAGCGTTTTGGGATAACGCTCCAGATACTCGGCAATGGCTTGTGGAGTAGGCGTGTAGGCGTTTCCTATTTCGTAGCTCAGCTTGACATAGTTTAATCCACTGTCTTCCTGAATTTGCGGACTGAAGTCCATTTCGTAGGCATTTCGAAAGGCATTCAGGGCCTCCTGTTTTCTGTCGGTTTTCAGGTAGGATTCTGCCAAATGGTAGTAGGCGTTTTGAGCCACGCTGTTGTTTCCGTCGATGATCTTATTGAATTCGGCGATGGCCTTTTCGTAGTCCTGTTGCTTGTAGTAGGCGTAACCCAATTGGTAATAGTCGGTGTTATTCCATTTACCACGCTTTCCCTGATATTCTTTGAGATAAGGTATAGCGGCCTGATACTCGCCCAGATTGAAATAGCTCTCTCCAATGATCTTATTCAACTCCGAGAGCTCCAGCCGATTGGCACTGGGTAACTGTTCTTTAGCCAATTGAATAGCCTCCTCAAAGTTGCCCAATTTGAAGTTGAGATCCGCTTTGAAATAAGCCAGTTCTTCCCGCTCGACACCGCCGGCTTCTTCGGCCGCTTCAAAAAGTTCGTCCGCTTCTTCGTAGTCATCGCTGTCATAAGCGATAAAGCCAATGTAGTACTTGGCTTGAGAGCCGTACTCTTTGGAGTCGCGCACCCGATTAAAATATTTTTTGGCCTCTTCCCCCTTTCTGGATTTGAACAGGGCATAACCTACATTAAAATTGTAGCGCTCCAGTTCCTTTCCGGATAAGTTATTTTCATTGACGAGATCGTACCATTTTTTCGCGTAAGCGTACTTGCCATTCTCAAAATAGTAATCGGCCACGTCCTTAAAGGCGCTATTCCTTTTGGTGCTGGTGGGATAGTCTTCTACAAATTCCTGCATCATGCGATCTGCACCCAATTGGTTGAGTCGAACGGCAGCGTTGGCGATGTAGTACGCGCAGTCGCCCTGAATAGTCTGATCATTGGTACTTTTGAGCACTTCATCAAAGAGTGTTTGAGAAGCCAGGTACTGTTTGCTGTTGTACAGTTCCAGGGCTTTATTGAAACGAACTAAGTCATTGGTGAAGATGGCTGTTTGTTGCGCCCAGAGTGAAGTAAATAGAAAAAAGACCAGGAGAAATGAAGCACGAGTTCTGCTCATGAAGGTGTCGTTTTAAGATTGTTTGACCCCCAAAATTAATGGGTTGCTGATTTAATAACGCAGCGGGACTATTTTAATTATATCGAGTTGTGAACCGTTTATTAAAGAACATCAAAGAGGACTCTTAGGGCACTGGTCGTCAAATGATTCATTGTTAAAAAGCTCTGTATAATGCAGCAATATCTGCTTTTGACATTGCGTTGAGATGTTTAGCTTTACAAAAATTCCAACTATGGACGAGGTTGTCCTCCATCTCTCAGACGCTTCTATTTTTCAACGGGAAAGCTTGATCCTTTCGGACGTCAATGTGACCATTCGCAAGGGTGATTTTGTGTATCTGATCGGAAAAACAGGCTCGGGCAAGAGTAGCTTTATGAAGACCTTGTACGGCGATCTTCCGTTACAAAAAGGAGAAGGTACCATCGTCGATTTTGACCTGGCCACCCTCAAGGAAAAACAGATCCCTTACCTGAGAAGAAAGTTGGGTGTCGTTTTTCAGGACTTTAAACTCCTGAACGACCGCACCGTAAAAGACAATCTCTTATTCGTGCTAAAGGCCACGGGCTGGAAAGACCAAAAAGCTATGGACAGCAAGATCGAGGAGGTACTGGATAAGGTGGGCATGAAGACCAAGGGCTTTAAATATCCTTATCAACTTTCGGGAGGGGAGCAGCAGCGCGTCGCCATAGCTCGTGCGTTGCTGAACGATCCCGAACTCATTCTGGCTGATGAGCCCACCGGAAATTTAGATCCGCAAACCAGCGTAGAGGTCATGCAGGTGCTTCAGGAGATCAATAAAAACGGAAATACCATTCTGATGGCCACTCATGATTATGCCCTCTTGCTTAAATATCCATCGAAAACCCTAAAATGCGATGGCAACAAGATCTTTGAGGTGGTCCAAAAAACGATCTGATTGACTCCACCTCAAGGAGAACTTCATCCCGAAAACAGATGCAGTACGTTCAATTAAAAAGTATAGCCAGGGCTATCTTCCCCATTCGACTGTTGCGTCGCTGGGAAACACAATTGCGCAAATTGGTGCTCTTTCGGTTTCAAGGTGATCGTTTTCTTTGCAATTGCTGTAATGAGCGTCTCGATCGATGGATTGTACTGGACGATCAGGATCTACTCTGCCCTTTTTGTGGCAGCCGCAGCAGACACAGGGCACTCATTCAATCTTTGAGCCAATCGATACCTTCAGGCACTCTTCTCCATTGCTCTCCGGCCCCGGCCCTGCAACGCTATTTTAAGAAACGGTCCCGATGGAACTACGAAACCACCGATTGGAATGGCGGCCTGGACACCGACTTTACCTACGATCTCACCGCCATAGATCGGGAAGAGGAAAGCGTAGATCTGCTCATCGCACTTCACGTTTTAGAACATATCACTGAAGATCGAAAAGCCCTTAGCGAACTACACCGGGTGCTCAGCCGGAAGGGGATCGCCATCGTGCAGACACCCTTTCAAGACGGAGACACCTACGAAGATGCCCGGATCACCGAACCAGAGGATCGTAAACGTGCTTTCGGCCAGGAAGACCATGTTCGTATTTATGCCCTCCACAATTTGGTGGATCGAATGAAACAAGCCGGTTTTCAACAGGTGGAGATCCAATCATTAGAAGACGCCTATTTGGGAATTCAACCGCAAAAGCTGTTATTTGCTTACAAATCTTAAGCATGCTCTCTGTCCTGATCCCCACCTACAATACTGCTACCGATCAGCTGGTTCACAGTTTGCTGGAACAGATGGAAAGCTGCGAAGTGGAGTTCGAAATTCGAGTGTATGATGATGGCTCCACCACCCCTAC
Source organism: Flavobacteriaceae bacterium YJPT1-3 (assembly GCA_029866965.1). Taxonomy (GTDB): domain Bacteria; phylum Bacteroidota; class Bacteroidia; order Flavobacteriales; family Flavobacteriaceae; genus Croceiramulus; species Croceiramulus getboli. Next base: position 140,150 of record CP123444.1, read on the forward strand.
GCTGGGAGCTGAATTTCAGCATCATCCAAAAGTTATTCATGAGCGCATGGCTAAAAATCTGGGTCGCAGTGCGATTCGCAACCGCCTGGCAGCTGATGCTCTTTTCGATAACTTGCTTTTTTTAGATGCCGATGTCGCACCCAACCCCGAGCTGATCAAGAATTACCTACCGTATTGCACCACCAAGGCTGAAGTAGTCACCGGAGGCATAACCTATCCCAAATCATATCCTTCTCCACAGCAAAGCCTAAGGTATTACTACGGGAAGCAGCGGGAAGCCCGCTCATTGGAAACACGAAAAGAACACCCTTACCTCAGTTTTCTATCGCTCAATTTTCTTATCCATAGATCGGTATTTCAGCAAGTCACATTCAATGAAGAGCTCCCTAATCTAAGGCACGAGGATACGCTCTTTGGGCAGGATTTAAAGAAAGCAGGAATTCCTATTCAGCACCTTGACAATACCGTGGTCCATCTTGGACTGGAAACCAATGCCGATTTTCTAAGAAAGTCGGAGGAGGCCATTGAAGGGCTGCAGTTCATGATCGAAAGACAGATGATCAGTGCTAAGGTCGTTCGATTGAGTCGGTTGGCTACCCAATTACACCAAATAGGAGTATCCGGACTAGTGAGAAAAATTTATCAATCCTTGCGATTCCGATTAGTGAATAATCTACTCAGTGCTGAACCCTCTTTAAAAGTTTTCGACTTTTATCGACTCGGGTATTGGTTTAGCTTACAAAACGAAAAGCATGCCTAGGTATTCAGTCGTAGTCACGGTTTACAATAAGCAGGACTTCATTCAAAGTACGCTGGAAAGTGTATTGCGGCAAAGTCAGGATGATTTTGAAATATTGGTCATCGATGATGGCTCCACCGATAACTCTGCGGAGGTTATTCAGGGAATTGACGATGACCGAATCACCTATTTCTATCAGGCCAATCGGGGAGCTGCAGCGGCCCGTAACTTAGGGATCGCAGAGGCTCGATCATCCTTCATCGCTCTTATGGATGGAGATGACCTCTGGCATCCAGATTATTTAGCCACCATCGACCGCTTACATGAACGTCATCCCCTAGCCCGGGTACTTGCAACGGGCTATGAGATCAACGGTCTGCATCATACCTATCCGGCTGAGTATAGCATTTCAAAACCTAAGAATGCACAACCAGCAATGGTATCTTTCTTTGGCTCCAGTGAAATACATTCCTTACTCACCAGCAGCAGTGCGGTGATCCATCGTTCGGTGTTTGATCAGGTGGGATTTTACGATGAGACCATCACCAGTGGACAAGACACTGATCTCTGGATCCGTATTGGACTGCATTATCAAGTGGCTTTTGATCCAGAGATTCGGGTGACACTCCGATACGATAAGCAAAGTTTGAGTAAACAGAACACCTCTTTTGACACCCTTTTGGATCTGGATCGATATGCAGCAGAAGAAGCCCAACATCCGGAACTGAAAAAATTCTTAGATCTTAACCGCTTTTCTTTTGCGCTTAAGGCCAGACTTTGGAACGAGGCGGCCCAGTATAAACGCTTTCGCGAAAGCATAGACCTTACCCATCTGAATTGGAAACAACGCTTTTTGCTTCGACAACCCGCCGCGGTGCTGCGCATCTTACTGCAAGTGAAACGCTGGGCAGAACGCCGGCAGCTGTACTGGAGTGCGTTCCGTTAACCTTTTCTGCTTTTGAAGGTATCATAATCCCTCAAGTAGTCTGCTTCGTCAAAACGATCAGAAGCAATGACGAGACAAACAGCACCTGATGAAAAATCTTCCAGTTCCCGCCAGATCCCGGCCGGGATTAAAAGTCCCTCGTCCGGTTTATTGAGAATGATCTTTTTTCGCCGGGTTCCATCATCAACCATTACCTGAAAACTGCCACTTACGGCCATAAGTACCTCTTGCTGCTCGATATGCGCATGCCCCCCGCGAAAAGCCGTACTGGGAATATCGTACAGATAGTACACCCGCTGCATTTGGAAAGGGATCACCGCCTCTTCAATAACTGCCAGATTTCCGCGGGGATCTTCGATCTTGGGAATGCTCAGACGGATGCAATCGGAAATTTTAGTCGTCTTCATGGGTCAGGAGTTGTTGCCATTGGGCGGCAATATGCTGCGGGGCCAAATGGGCCACACTGGCTGCCGCATTCTTTTTGAGATGCGCGTAAAGTTCGTGATCATTGACCATACGGTGAAAGGCTTTGGCCAGTTTATCCACCTGATGATTGGGCACTAACAGGCCGTTCTCTCCATCCTGAACGATCTCCTTAGGTCCGGAGGAACAGTCGACGCTAACAACCGGAACTCCTAAGGCCAGAGCTTCGATGAGTACCCGCGGAAAGCCTTCATAGCGTGACGTCAGCGTGACAAACCGCGCCTGACTCACCACATCTCCGGGTGTCGCCACATAGGGCAAAAAACGGACGTAAGCTTCCAACCCAAGTTCGACCGACTTTTGCATCAATTTAGCCTTGTCCGGACCATCACCCATGATGATCAGGTGCATCCCGTGCCTGGCCACGCCACTCCGTGCAAAAGCCTCGAGCAATAAACTGTAATTCTTGATCTTGTCCTCCAAACGCCCGTAGGCCAGTAGATAAGGCGCACTATGAACCTGTACTCCTGAAGTCTTGAGTTGCTGAACCGCATTATGAATAGTGGTCACATTATCGAGGCCATAGCGGATTTGAAGGTGGGTCGCGATTTCTTTGGATACGCACACCCAGCGAGCCGCTTTGGCGTAAAAATGACTGATCATCCAGGGGCTGTCGGGTATATAGGTACTCAATCGCGCACTGCGAACGACAAAGAGGGTGCGATCCAAAGGAAGAATAAAACGATTGTATACGCTTTCGCGAAAGCGATTCACCCGAGGTCGGTTATCGATAATCCAATCGAATTGCTCTTCTTGAATCAGTGCACGTAAGTAACGCAGCCGCTGCAGGGTGGACCACCATCGAGGACCGGAATACCGGATCCTGCCCAGATTGTGGAGTTGACCGGCATAGGGAAAGTCCACACCATCGAGTACGGTGACAACATGTACTTCAAAATCAACAGCATCCAGCAATTGGGTGAGCAAAGCCACAGAACGTTCTGCCCCTCCTCCACTCAAGCTCTGCGTGAGTATGCAAATCTTTGTTTTATCCCTATCTTTCAAGTAGCAGAATTGAACGTTAAAGATAGCACATGCGCATCTTATTGGTTGGTGAATACAGCAGACTACACAACTCCCTCAAAGAAGGGTTGACCGCCTTGGGCCATCAGGTAAATCTGCTGGGATCCGGAGATGGTTTTAAGGACTTTCCGGTCGACATCAAGCTCGAACGCCGGTTCACGGGAGGTCTGGGCAAGAAATTTAAACTCGCTCTGCTCAAAATGTATGGCTTTGACATTTCTGAGTACCTGCTCCGCCGCGAATTCCGGGCCATGCAACATCAACTGACCGATTATGACGTGGTACAGTTGATCAATGAGAGTAGCTTTCAAACGACTCCTCGTCTCGAACTCGAGATCGCCCAGTTCTTAAAAAAACACAATAAAAAACTCTTTTTACTCTCCTGCGGCACTGACTACCCCAGTGTTTCCTACGCCTACGGTCAAAAGGTCGTACCTTCCATATTCACACCCCTGTTTCAGGGGAAGGTGAAGAAGGAAGATATGGCTCCGGCACTCAAATACCTGGAAACCGATTATCAAAAACTACACCGGCAGCTGTATAATCTGGTCAACGGAGTGATCGCCACAGACCTGGATTATCATGTACCCCTGCAGCATCATCCTAAATATTGCGGACTGATTCCCAATCCCATCAATACCGATCGATTGATCCCACCCCTGCAGATGCAAAACAAACCCGCCGTTTATCCTATTAAGATTTTTCATGGTATCAATCGCAACAACTATTATAAAAAAGGCAATGACCTTATCGAAGAAGCCCTACACCAATTACAACTGGCGCATCCGGATAAGGTAGAAGTCAAGACCTTAGAAAATGTGCCTTACGCCAAATACATTGAGAGTTATACTGAGGCCGATGTATTGATGGATCAGCTATACACCCAGGATCAGGGCTACAACGCTTTGGAAGCGATGGCGCTAGGCAAGACCGTATTTACCGGAGCAGGTGTCCTCTTTCAAAATCACTATGGCTTGCAAGAGACCGTAGCTATCGATGCCGGCACCACTTCGGTGGAATTGAAAGTACAGCTGGAAGCCCTGCTTGAGAAGCCGGAATCGATAAAAAAGATTGGAAAACAGGCGCGCAACTTTGTTCTAAAACACCATCAGTATGTTGCGGTGGCCAAACGCTATATGGAGCTCTGGAACTCCTATTAATTGAAGAAGTGACGCCTCAAGCGCTGTTTGAGTGGCTGTTCAAAGAAACGGTAGCTCAACCAACATAGGGCGATGATCAAGACAAAAGTGATGCTGTTGAGAACTGCAATAGATTCCGTCCATAAAAAACGCTCATTCATTCGTTCCATATAGCGGAGGATGAGTTGGTGATACAGATAGAAGCCAAAACTGAGTTCGCCTAAGAACAGAAGTACCGGATGCGAAAGCCATTGCGACAAACGTCCTTTCTGCAAGGCAAATACGGTGATCAGGCTCACCATCGGAATCCAGTAGTACAGGGAATAGCGGATCACCTTGGGGAACCAATGAGCCTGACTGTAAAAAAGAATAAGCAAACCCAGGCTAAGAAGTTCCGCATAGGTATAACGCAACTGATACACCCCAAAATCAGCCTGCCGGATCCAACGATAAATAAGAATGCCCAGGGCAAAATCAACGATCCTGAACAAGGGATTGATGTAAAATGTCCAGTGCTGCCAGGATTCCGGAACTACGAACATAGCACCGAGAATGAGGAAGGCCGCCAGGACAAAAATACCGTGCACCATCCATCTTTGGATTCGAAGCAGGAATACCACCAGAAAGGGGAACAAGGCGTAGAAAAAGAACAGGTCCGATAAACTCCAGGCCAGGCCATTGAAGGAAAAGTAGATGTTGGGATCGGGTATAAAGCTCTGTACCATGAGTAAGGTACTGACCGCGCCTACCATCCAATTTAAAGGCTCCATCTTCAGCCATCCTATACTGAGCGGAATAGCCAACAAAAAGGTAAGCAGATACAAGGGGTACAATCTTGAGCAACGAAGCTGGAGAAAACGCTTTCGCGAAAGCCTCCTTTGTTGGAAGCGGTCTGCATAGACATATGAAAGAATAAATCCACTCAGCGTATAGAAAAAAGCATGACCAATGGCGTCCTCGAGCACATCAATATGATGCAGGAAAACCATAAAGGCAAATACAAAACGAAGAGAGGCCAGCGATTTAATCATGGGTAGTGAATAATCGTTTTCTAAACAATACAAGCATCAAGATCAGATAGCATAAATAACTGAAGGCATGTCCCATGGAGGCTCCTACAAAGCCGTAATGTGTAATCAACAAATAACTGGAGGCGTAGATGATACTGATGGATAGCAGCTGAGTCCAGAGAAAATCCATCAGGCGGTTCTTGGCCAACAATTCGTAGGCAATCACCACGGCCATCAATCGTAAAAAGTCACCGATCAACTGCCAAATAAACAAGGATTCCATGGCCTCAAAGGCGTTCGTGAAGACCAGACCAATGATCCAGGTGCGCAACAGATAAACCAGCACAAGTCCGCCGCCAAACAACGGGAGTATGCGCTTCCAAAAGCCAAAGATCACCTGGCGGAATTCCGCATCATTGGAGGCGGCTGCAAGTCGGGGTAAGACATATAAAGTAAGCAGCGAAGACACAAAGAGCATGTAATAATCAGACAATCGATTCATGGCGTCCCAGTACCCGGCGCCACTGAGGTCATCTACGCGAATGATGTGATTTCGGATAGCGATAAACACCCAGGGCAAACAAATAGCCGAAAACATGGCCATCAGGGTGAAGGAACCCAACTGCCGGGCAGCCGTTGAATCCCAAACCGGTTTAAAAGTACGAAGCCTTGGCATCCAATCGGTGCGTGCCCACAACAAGGTCACAAACAAGCCTAATGCCGGAGTCAGGAGCAGGGCCAGGGCGGCACCTGCCAGATCGTAGTACAGGATAAACACCACCGTGAGAACCAGGCCCAGTAACTGGATGATGGCCTGAATCACAATCACTTTTCTATAGCGCATCAGGCCACTTAAGACCGAAGTAGCCATCCCATTCAGGGTGTAAAGGGGCAAGGCCAATCCTAAAACACGGAAGACCCAGGAAAAGGAATACAGGTCCGCAAATAGTAAGTGATTCCAGTACTCAGCGCCCAAGATCAACACCAGGCCCAGAACGATGGAGCTGATCAGGGTACTTATCCCGGCCGTAGAAAGTATTTTTTTAAGGGCTTGAGGCTGATCTTTTAGGCTTGCCGTAAATTTGATCAATCCATTACCCAGGCCCAAAATCGCCAGCTGTTGGGTACCGGTTAGAAAGTTTCTTAAGTTCCCGAGCACCGCCATGCCCTGGGGACCCAGATACCAGGCGATTACTTTTGAACTGATCAGACCCACCACCAACTTTACCCCTACACCTGCCGCATTAGCGGAGGTGATCTTAAGCAAGACATCGCCACCAAGCAGTTTGTGCAGTATCCTATACATGCCACGAATTTAGGGTCGCTGCGATCACTTCCACCGTTTCGTCGCTCAGTAGTGGATGCAAGGGTAAGCTAAGCACCTCTCGACACAACTGCTCAGTTAGCGGGAAAGATCCGTAATTCCAGGAGCTTAGGGCTAGTTGTTGATGAGGGGGTACCGGATAGTGTACTTTGGTTTCAATGCCTTGATTGTAGAGATGCTGCTGCAAAGCTTCTCGTTTTGGATGCCGCACTACAAATAAGTGGAATACATGGTCTTTCCCTCCACTCCACTCGGGTAAAACCAGATCAGGAAGCTCGAGCAAGTCGATGTATTTTGCAGCGATCGCTCTGCGGCGCTCATTATCAGCATCCAAAGAAGACAGCTTCGATTTTAGAAAGAGCGCCTGAATGGCATCGAGACGGCTGTTCATACCGGTATAGGTAGCTTGATACTGGGCTTTGAACCCATAATTGCGCAATTGGGTGATCAAGGCAGCCAACGCAGCATCGTTAGTCGTCACCGCTCCGGCATCGCCCAGGGCACCTAAATTTTTCGTAGGATAGAAACTAAAAGCGGACGCATCGCAAAGATTGCCAGCTTTAATCCCTTCACTGTTCTGAGCTCCATGGGCTTGTGCGCAATCGTCAATGAGTAGCAGATCGTTCGCTTTCGCGAAAGCGGACAGTGCCTGCATATCGGCCAACTGCCCGTACAAATGGGTGACCACTAGCGCGCGGCAAGTTGGCCTGAGTTTGGTTTTGAGCGCTTCCAGATCAAAATTATAGTCTCGGGTTTGTGCCTCCACCAGCACCGGTTGGAGCCCAGCCTGAATTACCGCCAGTACCGTAGCGATGTAGGTGTTGGAGGCTACCATTACCTCGTCACCCGAGCGCAATTGGCCGAGCTCCTGATACCCCCTAAGAATTAAAGTCAAAGCATCCAGACCATTGCCCACGCCTATACAATGCTGGCTTCCGCAATAGTGGGCCCAGGCGGTTTCAAATTCATCAACGGCATCACCCAGAATGTAGTGACCGGAATCTAATAAATGATTTAAATCGTCCCGAAAGGAAGATTCAAAACGAGCATTAATCGCTTGAAGGGGCAGAAATGGGATCATTGCAACAACTCCTTTAGGCCTTGAGCCGCACTCGCCTGAATACGGTAGGTCAACTGTGGCCAGACCCGAGCTCCAAAGCTCTCTTTCCAATAGAGGAGTCCCTCGTTTACAGCTCCTGTAGGAGAAGCGCTCGAGGTCCCAAAATCGATGTAACGAAGATCGGCATACCGCATATGAATGAGGTAATCGAAAAGGAAGTCCAGCGCCCCGGATTCCTGCTTGCCATCATGAGCTGCGATGTATTGTACATGGGCCACTTGAGTGGATTCGAATACAGTGGCTCCTGCAATGATCTTTTCATTTTGATAGACATTAAACTGTCGTATCTGCTCAGTCATGACCTCATTCAATCGTTCGATCTCTTCCAGAGTATGGGTGGGAGCCGTTCCGTGCCGTTCTTGAAGCACCGGAATTAATATAGCGTTCCAAAAGGATTCAAAATCGTCCTCTTCCCGCAACTGTAATCCCATTCGTCTGGCTTTGCGTACACCCTCCCTGCGATTGGTTTGATAGGCCGCAGGTTGTTGAATATCGAGCACGGCTGAAGCCTGACTGGCTATGATCTCCGCCTTCAGGTGCGGTAACAAAAAAGAAACCTCCTGACTGTGGGTGGTACAGTAGAAATCAGGTACCGGTTTATAAACCAATGATTGAAAGCCTTTCTCGTTCATGTGACTGAACAAAGCTTCAAATATGCGGATCAAGGTTTTGAGTTTAATCGAATTGGAATAGATAAGACCTCCGTAAGTCAATCCACCATGCGAAACCAGTTCGTCATCCTTCCGGTTCGCCGGCAATACCGCAATGAGCTTATTTTCTCTGTAGAACATCAGAGAATGATCGTCAAAACAATCCTGATGGTAATCCATAAACTCCCGCAAAAAGAGAAAAAGGCCGTTTTTAGCCTGACGCACCATTTCGTTCCAGATGGCAGCATCCTGAGCTCGATACGTTTGGACAGTGAAGGCTTTCAAAACAGCAAATGATTTCTTGTGAAAGTATCAATTTTTTATGGAATGATGGCGCTTTGTCCGGGCTGTTTCGAGAAACTAAAAGGTTCATCAGGCCATCCCCTTCAGTGATGCTTGTGAAATTCAATTTAAAAATCAATCTTTGAGACTATGCTTTCGCGAAAACTTACCCAGCGTCTGGGACTGATAGCCGGGCCTATCGCCTTCTTCTGTATCCTTAGCTTTTTCCATCCGGAAGGGCTTTCCAAAGAAGCCAACGCGGTACTTGCCGGAACGGCCTGGATCGCGATCTGGTGGATCCTGGAAGCCGCTCCCATGGCCGTGACGGCCTTGCTTCCCATCGTACTTTTTCCTTTGACAGGTGGACTCGATATTTCAGAAACGACCGCCTCTTACGGCCATAAATTCATTTTTCTTTTTCTGGGCGGTTTTATGATCGCCATCGCCATGCAGAAGTGGAATCTACACAAACGCATTGCCTTGCACATCATCAATTTGTTGGGTACGGGCATACAGCGAATCATTCTCGGATTTATGCTGGCCACCGCCTTTCTAAGCATGTGGATCTCCAATACTGCTACGACGGTGATGATGTTACCCATCGCCATGGCCATTATCGCCCAGCTGGAAGACAATCCGGAAACCGAGGTCGATGAAACTCAACTCTTCGGAAAGGCCTTGATGCTCGCCATTGCCTACAGTGCTTCTATTGGCGGAGTGGCCACCTTGATTGGTACCCCACCCAATTTGATACTGGCCGGCATACTGGAAGATACCTACGGCTATGAGATCAGCTTTGTCCAATGGATGAGTTTTGGTCTGCCCGTTTCCCTGCTCCTGCTGGCGGGATGCTGGCTATACCTCACCCGCTTTGCTTTTGTCTTTAAAAAAGATGAATTCCCCGGAGGCAAACAAGAAATCAAAAGGCTCTTAAAAGCCCTGGGACCCATAAAGGGCGAAGAAAAATGGGTACTGCTGGTATTCGCCTCCCTGGCTTTTTGCTGGATCACCCGATCCTATCTGATCGCTCCCCTGTTGCCCGGTGTCGATGATACCCTCCTGGCGGTCGCCTTTGCTACCCTGGTCTTTATCATTCCGTCCGGAAAAACCACCAGCGGACGTATTCTCGATTGGGAAGATGCGGTAAAATTGCCCTGGGGGATACTGCTGCTCTTTGGAGGAGGCTTTGCTCTGGCCTCCGGGTTTACCAGTTCCGGCCTGGCGGCCTATATTGGAACCCAGCTCACCACGGTCAATGGTCTGAGTCTGCTGCTTGTACTGTTTATATTTATTGGTAGCGTCAACTTTCTCACCGAGGTAACCAGTAATATGGCTACCACAGCCATGCTGGTTCCCGTCATCATCCCTATCGCAGTCGCTCTGGACACCCATCCACTCTTGCTAATGACCGGAGTGACGGTCGCTGCTTCCTGTGCCTTTATGCTGCCGGTGGCGACTGCGCCCAATGCCGTCGTCTTCGGTTCCGGACATCTACGGATCCCGGATATGCTGCGTACCGGATTTTGGCTTAATCTCTTCTCCATAGTGCTGATTTCACTACTCACCTATTATTTTCTTCCCTGGGTCTGGGAGATCGCTATCGATCAGTTTCCGGCTGATTTTAAGACGACTACCCCTTGATCTGTATATTTTGTTTAAATTTTAACGCATGATCGTTAAACAAAAATGAACTTTTCTCTACTTTTGAAACAAGCAGTAGCGTTATGAATGCAGTAAAAACCACCTTTAGTATTAAGGACCTGGAGAGTTTAGGAGGCGTTAAGGCGCATACGATCCGTATCTGGGAAAAACGGTATAATCTTTTAGAACCCCAACGAACACCCACCAATATACGCACCTACACCCTCGCCGATCTGCAAAAGCTTCTGAACGTGCGTTTTCTTTTGGACAACAACTATAAGATTTCTAAGGTAGCCAAGCACGACAGCAAGGCCATTGCTGCCATGGTCGCTGATTTAGTCGCTCGAAAAAACGCAGAAATAACCTCTCATGCGATCAACTCCTTGAAGATCGCCATGATGAATTTCGATCAGGAATTGTTTCAAGCCACCTATGACGCCTTGCGCGAAGATTTGTCCTTTCAGGAGGTTTTTATACAGGCTTTTATCCCATTATTGCATGAGATCGGGCTGCTTTGGCAAACCGATACCATCAATCCGGCGCATGAGCATTTTATTTATAATTTGATCAAGCAAAAAATCGTACTCCAGACTGAAAAAGTACAACAGCAAGTGGGGACTCAAAAGAAGACCACTTTTGTGTTATTCCTTCCGGAAAATGAAATTCATGAATTGGGTCTGATTTACCTCAATTATGAGCTTATTGCCAAAGGATATAAAACCATTTATCTGGGCCAGAGCATTCAATTGGAGAGTCTGGAATACTTATCGCTCAACCATCCAGAAATCGCTTTTGTTTCTTACTTTACCGTGAAACCGGAACCCGATGAACTTCCCGAGTACCTCGAGACTTTCAATACCACCTTTAAAAAGTTTACCCATCAATTGCACGTATTAGGCTATCGTGTTCAAGAGCTGAACGCAACAAAAACGCCCAAAAATGTGCAGGTCCACAAAAAAATAGAAGACTTTATTCAAACGCTATAAGCGGCCCCACTCTATGACAAAGAAAATAATTGTAATCGGCTCCGGTTTTTCCTCTCTTGCGGGTGCTTGCTATTTAGCGAAACAAGGCCACGAAGTTCATATTTACGAAAAAAACAATACCGTAGGCGGACGTGCCCGACAGCATAAGCGCGATGGGTTTACCTTTGATATCGGACCCACCTGGTACTGGATGCCGGATGTTTTTGAGCGTTTCTTCGCCGACTTTGGTAAAAAACCGGAAGACTATTACGAATTGATCAAACTGGGCCCTGCATATCGGGTCTATTTCGGGCCCGATGATTACATCACTATAGAAGATACCCTGGAAAAGATCAAAGCCGCTTTTGAAGCGGAGGAACCAGGAAGTGCAGCCAAATTACAAGAATTCATAGACGAGGCTCAGAACAATTACGACATTGCGATCAAAGATCTGGTTTATCGCCCGGGTGTAAGTCCCCTGGAATTGGTAACTCCGGTAACCATTCGGAAGATCGGATCCTTCTTCAGTACCATTTCAAAGGAAGTCCGCAAGGAATTCAACAATCCTAAACTGATCGCGATCCTGGAGTTCCCGGTACTGTTCCTGGGAGCGAAGCCCAGCAACACCCCGGCTTTTTACAGTTTTATGAACTACGCCGACTTTGGAATTGGCACCTTTCATCCCAAAGATGGTATGTACTCGGTGATCCTCGCCATGAAAACGCTGGCTGAAGAATTGGGCGTAACCATCCACACCAATCAAGAGGTGAGCGCTATAGCTATTGAAGATCGCAAAGTTACCGGGGTGGAATCTAATGGTGCTTTCGCGAAAGCGGACGTCGTCCTTTCCGGAGCCGATTACCATCATACAGAAACGCTACTTCCCGCCAAGTTGCGGCAGTATTCAGAGAACTACTGGGAATCGCGCACCTTTGCGCCCTCCTCCCTACTGTTTTACGTGGGCTTCGATAAAAAATTGAAAAATGTGGATCATCACACCTTGTTTTTCGATGTGGACTTTGAGCAACATGCCAGGGCTATTTACGATGATCCCGCCTGGCCGGAAGATCCTTTATTTTACGCCAGCTTTCCCTCCATCACCGATGACAGCTGCGCCCCGGACGGTCAGGAAGCCGGGATATTTCTGATCCCGCTAGCGCCTGGATTGGAAGACACCCCTGAGCTTCGGGCTCAATATTTTGACAAGATCATGCAACGCTTCGAGCGCTTGACGGGGCAAAGTGTACAAGAAAATATTATCTTTAGTGATTCCTTTTGTGTGAATGACTTTATTGAAGCTTATCACAGCTATAAGGGAAATGCATATGGAATGGCCAATACCTTATTACAAACTGCTTTTCTGAGGCCAAAATTGAAAAGCAAAAAGGTCAAGAATCTATTTTTTACCGGGCAGCTGACCGTTCCCGGACCTGGAGTTCCGCCTTCGCTTATATCTGGTAAGCTGACGGCCGAGCTTATTGAACAACAATTATAGTACCGCATGAAGATTATTTTTGACCAGGTTTCTGCAGCATGTGCCAAGACGGTAACCCAATCGTACAGCACTTCTTTTGCCAGTGCGACCAAAATGTTAGCCCCATCTATCCGACAGGATATTTACAACATATACGGCTTTGTTCGCTTTGCCGATGAGATCGTTGACACCTTTCACGAGTATGACAAAGAAGCCCTTTTTAAACGCTTTGAACAATCCTTAGCCGAAAGTCTGGACGAGGGAATCAGTATGAATCCCATACTGAATGCTTTTCAACATACCGTACACAAATACGGTATTGAAAAGCATCTGATAGACTCCTTTATGGACAGTATGCGGTTAGACCTGTCTAAGTCCAAATACTTGAGTGAAGACGAATACAAAGCGTACATTTATGGCTCTGCTGATGTGGTCGGCCTGATGTGTCTCACCGTTTTTGTTAAAGGTGATAAAGAGCGTTATGAAAGCTTACGCGAAAGTGCCATGAGTTTGGGCTCTGCGTTCCAAAAGGTCAATTTTCTAAGGGATCTTAAAGCCGATTACGAAGAATTAAGTCGGACCTACTTCCCCAACACCAATCTGGCTGAGCTCGATGAAGCTTCCAAAGAGCGCATCATTGCGGAGATCGAAGATGATTTTGCAAGAGGGCTGTCCGGAATACATAAACTGCCCGTAGAGGCAAAATTTGGTGTTTACTGTGCCTACCGATACTACCGCAAGCTTTTGCACAAATTGAAACGCACCCCATCTAAAGAAATTAAAAATGCTCGCATTCGAGTCCCCAATTACGTAAAAGCCGGATTGTTGGCTCGGAGCTACGTTAAATACCGCTTAAACCTTATTTAAAATGCAAACCCTGTATTGGATACTCATTTTCGTACTCACTTTTTTGATCATGGAGTTTCTGGCCTGGGCTACTCACAAATACGTCATGCACGGTTTTCTGTGGCGCTGGCACAAAGATCACCATCATAAGGACCACGATTCCTGGTGGGAACGCAATGATCTCTTTTTCATCTTCTATGCACTGGTCAGTATTGGCTTCTTTTTGCTGTGGAGGTATACGTCCTTTTGGATGGGACTGCCTATAGGACTGGGCATTTTCGCCTACGGCTTTGCCTATTTTATGGTGCATGATATTTTTATTCATCAGCGCTTTAAATTATTCCGAAATGCCAATAACTGGTACGCCAAAGCCATTCGAAGAGCCCATAAGATGCACCACAAGCATCTGGGTAAAGGCGATGGGGAATCTTTTGGCATGCTCATCCCGCCATTGAAATATTTCAAGCAGGCACGGAAATAGGATGCTTGACGAACTCTTTGTCGACCTTAAACACGAGATCAAAATGGGTTACCTCAAAAAGAGGCATCCCTTTCGTTGGGTCACCTTAGCCACAACCGATGAACAAACCGGTACTCGAATGCGTACCGTGGTCTTGAGGGATTGTCGGGAAGAGCTCAATCTTCTTTTTTATACCGATGGGCGATCGACTAAAATCGATCAGATTAAAAGAGATCCGCGAGCCTCGGTCCTGCTTTACCATCCTAAGAAATTGCTGCAATTGACCGTTTACGGAAAGCTTCTTCTCCATACTTCCGGACCAGACTATGAGAATCGATGGGCCGGTATTCCGGAAAAATCAAGAAAAGACTACATTACCGAACGACCACCAGGAAGCCCTATTGCCAATCCGGACGAGGTGGATTATCAAAACAAGCATCATTTTACCCTCATGGAGCTGGTACCCGAGCGCGTAGATTATCTCCGTTTAAAGCGCCCTAATCATCTTCGAGCTACTTTTGAACGCGTAGAGGGAGACTGGCAGGGACAGTGGCTTGTACCTTAGTTAGTGGTCAAAGGTGATCACGGTGAACTGCAATTCCAGCGGATCGAGAGATTGCCGTAGCTGGGTGATCAGTGTCGATCCGTACTCTTTGTAAAAATCAGCGAAATTGGTAGTGCGCTCTTGCAGACTCTGACGTGGAAACAGATCTTCTTGCAAAGCGGCCAATCGTTCCACCTGATCACTCAATTTACGCTTTTGAGCCTTGAGTAGACGGTGTTCCAGATGATCCAGCCCTTTGAGCTGCTTCACTTCCTGAGCCTTGACGGCCCCCAGGAAGGAGGCGTCTGTTTTTTCAGCCAGCGCATACAAGGCTTCAAATTGTTGGATCAAATGCTCCTTTTGCGGTGCGAAGTTAATGTCAATATTGGAAATGACCCGTATTTTCTGATTGATCAGATCATTCCGCTTTAAGAACAACTGTTTTAAGCTTACGTCCAGCCGATCGGCCTTTTGTTTCTGCTTGGCTGTTCGCAATAGCGCTGAGTTTCGCAGCAACAGAATGGGAAATGGAACCTCAACTGCCCCGAAATAATCCTTTAATTGAAACCAATAAGCCAACTCTCCACCTCCACCTATGTAGCAGAGATTGGGCAGGATCACTTCCTGATAAAGCGGCCTGAGCAAGGCATTGGGAGAAAATCGTTCCGGATACTGCTCCAGTTCTTGCCAAAGTTCATCCTGCGTAAATCGCAGTTCAGTTTCATTGACGTAAAAGGCATCGTCCTTTTTCAGGATGCGCTCCCGCAGTCCTTTTTTAATATAGAAAAGATTGATTTCCCGAGGATGTACTTGTTCTGAATACCCCAAATCGGTCAATCGCTTAGTGGTGTCTGTGACCTCCCGGTGGGCGATCTGTTCCTCCAATTCTTTCTTGACCAACGGCACAAAGACCTCTTTCAATGATCGATCGTTACCATCAACGATAACCAGACCGTATTCTTTAAACAATTGATGGGCAATGGTTCGGGTGGCCGCAGTGAGATTATCGTGTTTCAGGTAGCCCTGCTCAAAAAGAGTACAAAG
The DNA here is from genome assembly GCA_029866965.1 of Flavobacteriaceae bacterium YJPT1-3. Classification (GTDB taxonomy): domain Bacteria; phylum Bacteroidota; class Bacteroidia; order Flavobacteriales; family Flavobacteriaceae; genus Croceiramulus; species Croceiramulus getboli. The sequence continues at coordinate 155,840 of CP123444.1, forward strand.
CTCCTGGGCCATGGGGCTACTCCCCAGTTGCGCACAAAACTGCTCGTACACCTCCTCCAGTCCCTGAGTATTCAATTCTCCCACGGGACCGGAAGCCTGTCGATTCCATTGGACCTTTTTCCCTTCGAAATTGAAAAAATTGATCTCCTCAAAATCATGATCTTCTGAAGCCATCCAATAGATGGGTACGAAGTGATAGTCGGTATACTCCTCTTGAAGTTGCTTCGCCAAATTAATGGCTGAAATAATCTTGTATAGAAAATACAAGGGACCCGTAAAGAGATTGAGCTGGTGACCCGTGGTCACCGTAAAGGTATTCTCTTGGCGTAAGGATTCTATCTGAGTCAAACACCGTTCTTTATCATCCAGATGCTCGTATTGGGTGATCAAGGCATCCGCAAGGACCTTACGATGAGCAGTGCTAAAGGCAGCGGACTTTTCTTTAATCTGGTCTTTAAAAGACTCCAGTTTGGGGAAACGATGGTAGAAAGATTTCAATTCTTCCTTTTGATCGAGATAATCGTTGATAAGGCTTGAAAAATAGCCGGTGTCTCGATAAGGAATGCTTGTTTTAGTCATCAATGTGCAGTTACTGCGCCCTAAGCCCAGAGCGTAAATTTAAAAGGACGCTTAAGCCCCTCCTGCCAAATTTACGTTAAATCGCCAATTCTCTTCCTTGGCTTTTTCTTAGCTTTAGCGATAAACAAACCAATCCATGTACCGCACTCTCTTTCTACTCCCACTGCTCTTAGTGAGCTTTTTACTTACCGCTCAAACCGTTCAAAAACCCGCAGAATTTTTAGGGTATGAAATCGGGGCTCAATTCTCCCGCCACGCTGATGTTGTTGGTTATTTTACGCATGTTGCTGAGAATAGCGAATGGGTGACCTATCAGGAATACGGCAAGACCAACGAACGTAGGCCCCTTACCTACGCCATAGTAACCAGTCCGCAGAATCACGCCGCCCTGGAAACGCTACGTAAGAATCATCTGGGGCAAATTGGTATCCTGGAGGGCGCTTTCGCGAAAGCGGATAAAGCCGTCGTCTGGCTAAGCTACAATGTGCATGGCAACGAGGCTTCAAGTACAGAGGCTGCCATGAATACGCTTTATAAACTAATCACCGAAAAACAAGACTGGTTACAAAACACCATCGTCATTATGGATCCCTGCATCAACCCGGATGGACGCGACCGCTACGCCAACTGGTACAATCAGGTGAAGGCTACCCCTTACGATGTCGATCCTCAGGCAGCAGAACACAACGAACCCTGGCCGGGAGGGCGCCCCAACCATTACCTTTTCGATCTGAACCGCGATTGGGCCTGGGCCTCTCAAGTGGAGAGTCAGCAACGTCTAAAAATTTACAATCAATGGTTGCCTCATGTTCATGTCGATTTTCACGAACAAGGCATTAATGAACCTTATTATTTTGCCCCGGCAGCGGAGCCTTTTCACGAGGTGATCACCGATTTTCAGCGTGACTTTCAAACGGAGATCGGTCAGAACCACGCCCGCTATTTTGATCAGGAAGGCTGGCTTTTCTTTACCAAAGAACGCTTTGATCTCCTCTATCCCAGCTATGGAGATACCTACCCTACCTTTTTAGGGGCGATCGGAATGACCTATGAACAGGCAGGGCACGGCCGTGCAGGACTAGGCATACGAACGGATGAAGGGTACATCCTCACCCTGAAAGACCGGGTAGCCCACCATACCACCACCGGATTATCCACTGTAGAAGTAGCCAGTCGCAATGTAGACCGGTTGAATACCGAATTTCAAAAATTCTACAGCAATACAAATAGCAAATACAAGAGCTTTGTATTGACCGGCAACCAGGACAATATGGATGCCTTGACCGAGCTGTTGGACCGTCATCAAATCAAGTACGGGTATACCGGCAAAGGGAAGACCTCTGGTTACCGCTATACCGATAAGGCCTCTAATGCCCTGTCTTACGATCAGGCTCTGGTTGTGAGTACCAATCAACCTAAGGGAACCATGGTCAAAGTACTCTTTGAGCCGGATGCCCAATTGAGTAATCCACTGACCTATGACATTACCGCCTGGAGTCTACCCCATGCTTTTGGTCTAGATGCTGTGGCCAGCAGCAGTCTGGTGTCGGCCAAGTCTGCACCTAGCAAAATGGGCCTACAAAACAGTCCTAACCCCAGTGGCGCCGGCTACCTCTCTAAATGGGACAGCATGGACGATGCCCGTTTTCTGGCCGCCTTGCTCAAAGCGGATATCAAAGTACGGATGACGGAGCGCCCGTTGACCAGCAACGGACAATCCTTTGAGCGCGGCTCACTTATCATCACCAAGAGTGATAATCGTTCTCGAGAAGACTTTGACCAGATGGTCATGGATATCGCCAACAAGCACCAAAGAAAATTAACCGTTGCCCAGACCAGTTTTTCCACTGCCGGACCCGATTTTGGTTCGCCGGACATCAAGCTGATCAATGCGCCTTCTATTGCGATGCTTAAAGGAGACTATGTAAGTTCGTTAGGCTATGGGGCGACCTGGCATTATTTGGAGCAGCAACTCCATTATCCGGTCACATCTATCGATACGGATGATTTCAAACGCACCGATCTGTCGAAATACAACATCCTCATCATGCCGAATGGCTACTACGGAGGCTATTTGGATGAGACAGCCATGCAAAAAGTAACTGAATTCCTGCGCCGTGGGGGCAAAGTGATCGCTGTAGACAATGCCCTAAGCGCCTTTTCCGGAAAGGATGGATTTGGACTTACACCAAATGAAAACGCTCCGGACGATAAGACCAAAACTAAAGAGAACGAAGACTTAATTCCTTATGCGGAACGGGAAAAGGACAATGTTAAAAATCTGATCACCGGAAGCATCTTTAAAACCCAACTGGACAATACCCATCCTCTAGCGTTTGGGTATGGAGGCACCTACTACAGCCTCAAGTTGGGCAGTGATTCCTATGCTTATCTGGACAATGGTTTCAATGTAGCCTACATCAAAGGAGATCCTCAAAGTGTAGCCGGTTTTGCCGGGGCCGATGCCAAGGCCAAATTATCGAATTCTTTGGTGTTTGGAGAGCAGCGCGTGGGTCGAGGCAGTATCATTTATATGGTTGACGACCCGTTATTTAGGGCTTTCTGGGAAAACGGTAAGCTCTTTTTTGCCAACGCTCTTTTTATGGTGAATAATGATGTAGCCCGCTTGTAACGTGAGTCCGCTGGAACTAAAAATCATTGAAAGTCTAGTAGCCCTAATGGTGCTTCTTTTGGTGCGTTATGCGGCGGCCCGACTCATCGTACGTCGTTATCGCAATGCCAATTTTGACATTACCCGTAAAGAACTGACCATCAAACTCATCAACGTCCTCTTTTTTGTGATCCTGGGGTTTGGATTGGCCGGGATATGGGGACTTACCGGAGCTCAGATCTTTGCGTATATCACTTCGGTGTTGACCATTCTTGGAGTGGCTTTTTTTGCACAATGGTCCTTACTAAGCAACATCACCTCCGGGTTGATTTTATTCTTTAACCATCCCATGAAACTGGGCGATTATATTGAGATCGTCGATAAAGATTTCCCTATGGAAGGGCGAGTGGAAAACATTACCTTGTTCTTTCTTCACTTACGCAACAAAGACAATCAGGTGTATACCTTGTCCAATTCGATGGTGGTCCAGAAAACCATGCGCATTATGGCGCCTGATGAAATAGAAGAGCTTTTGAAAGAACAGGAAGAGGAAGAGGAGAATACCGCCAACATTGATTAAACACCCGTATACGATGATCAAAATTACATTCCGATTAACGCTTTTGATGCTTCTAGCACTGGGCTGTACCCAAAAACAAGACCCCTCCGCCGATGCAAGCTTTCAGGTAGCTTTTGAAGAGTATACACTCGACAATGGCCTACAGGTCATTCTGCATGAGGATCATTCAGACCCGGTGGTTGCTGTAGCCCTGACGGCTCACGTGGGCTCGGCACGAGAAAAAGAAGGTCGAACCGGTTTTGCCCATCTTTTTGAGCATTTGCTCTTTTTAGAATCTGAAAATCTGGGAAAAGGCGGACTGGATCAATTAAGTGCCCGGGTGGGCGGTTCCGGTGCCAATGGTTCTACCAGCCGCGATCGCACCAATTATTTCCAAACGGTTCCCAAAGATGCTCTGGAAAAAATGATCTGGGCCGAAGCGGATAAGCTGGGATATTTTATCAATACGGTAACCGAACCGGTACTGGCCAAAGAAAAGCAAGTGGTCAAGAACGAAAAAAGACAAGGTGTGGATAACAGGCCCTATGGTCATCAACGCTACGTCACCGGAAAAAATCTCTATCCTAAGGATCATCCATACAACTGGCAGGTGATCGGCTCCTTAGAGGATTTACAAAATGCCACGCTGGAAGATGTTAAGGAATTCTATCGCCAATGGTATGTCCCCAACAATGTCACCCTCACCATCGCCGGAGATTTCGATCCCGAGCAGGCCAAAGCATGGGTAGAGAACTATTTTGGGGAGATCCCAGCAGGCGAACCGATAGCACCTCTAGAAAAACGCATTCCCACCCTGGCAGAGACCAAGAATTTGTACTACGAAGATAATTTCGCCCGACTGCCCCAGCTCAATATGACCTGGCCATCGGTCTATGAGTACCATCCGGACAGCTATCCGCTTAGCGTGCTGGCTACCTACCTCGCTGAAGGCAAAGAAGCACCCTTGTATGAGGTCCTCGTTGCAGAAAATCAATTCACCTCTCAAGTGAATGCCTTTCAGTTTGGTTCTGAAATGGCCGGCGAATTCATCATTCAGGTTCGAGCCAATACCGGAGTGGACCTGGACAGCGTAAAGACTGGAATTGATCAGGCTTTCGCTCAATTCATAAAAGAGGGTATCCCGGAAGCCGATCTCAATCGCATTAAAGCCCAACAAGAAAGTGCCTTCTACAACCAGCTCTCCAGCGTTCTCGGTAAGGGCTTTCAACTTGCCCAGTATCAAATTTTCGCAGGAGATCCGGGCTACATCAATGAAGATGTTCAAAAAATTCTGGACGTCACCCCAGAGGATGTCAAACGGGTATTTAATGAATACATCTATAACAAGCCCTATGTTGCTACGAGTTTCGTTCCTCAGGGAAAGCAAGATCTAGCCCTCTCCGGGGCTCAGGAAGCCCAGGTTGTGGAAGAAGCCATCGTAGCCAATGCAGAAGAAGAAGTCGATCCTAATGTGGAAGCCAGTTACGAACCAACTCCCTCCAGTTTCGACCGTAGTCAGGAACCTCCCTATGGAGCAAGTCCGGACTTGTCCTTACCTGATCTTTGGACCGCTACACTAACCAACGGACTTGCCCTCTACGGCACGTATACGGATGAAGTGCCTATGGTCAATTTTGAATGGAGCTTCCGTGGCGGACAGCTTTTGGAGACTAAGGAAAAGGCAGGCATCACCACCCTAATGGCAGAATTGATGGATAAAGGAACAGCCACAAAAACTCCGGCTGAACTCGAAGCAGCTCTGGCTGTTCTTGGTGCCTCCATCTATATCGTTCCGCAACAAGAACAGCTGAGCATTCGCGGAAGCACCCTGGCCAAAAACTATGATCAGACGATGGATCTGCTGCAAGAGCTGCTGTTGCAACCCCGATGGGATGAAGAAGAATTTAACCTGGCCAAGCAGAAGATACTGACTTCATTGGAGCAGCAGCAATCCAGTCCGTTAAGTCTGGCGGATCTCGCTTTCGCGAAAGCGATCTATGGCGACGACCATATCTTATCCAGCAATATTTTTGGTACTCCCGAATCCATTGCACAGCTCAGCCTGGAAGCGGTAAAACAACATTTTGAAACCACGTTGGTGCCCAATGAAAGTAGTCTGCACCTGGTTGGACCTTTAAACGAAAGTCGGGCCAAAGAGCCATTCGCAGACCTCAGCAGTTATTGGTCTAATCGATCGCTGGAGATCCCCGCTTTTCCAGAACCTCAGGCCCCCGAGTCACCTATCATTTACTTTGTGGACGTACCTGAAGCCAAGCAAAGTCAGTTGCGCTTTGGTTATCCGGCCCTGGCGGCCACGCATCCGGACTTTTATCCGGCCACGATCATGAATTACCGTTTGGGCGGTGGAGGCTTCGCCAGCGAGCTCACCCAGCAATTGCGCGAAGGCAAAGGGTACACCTATGGCATTCGTTCCCGCTTTGAGGGCAGCCGACTAAAAGGCCCCTTTGAAATCAGCAGTGGCGTACGAACCAATGTGACCTATGAAAGCACCGCACTCATCAAAGAGATCTTAACGAATTACGGACCTGATTTTGATGAAAATGATCTGGAGATCACTCAGGGCTTTTTACTGAAAAGTGGAGCCAGAGCCTTTGAGACACCAGGTGCAAAACTGAACTATTTACGTGATATCAGTCAATTGGGTTACGAGCCGGATTATTTGATCGAACGGCAAGAAGAGGTGAAGGCGATGACGGTAGCGCGCATTCAGGAACTAGCCAGGCAGTATCTGAATCCTAACCGCATGTATTACATCATTGTTGGTGATGCCAACACCCAGTTCGATCGGCTTTCTGAATTGGGATTAGGCACTCCCGTAAAGATGGATGAAGCCTTAGCGCCTCTGGAATAGATTAACCTCTGCGTTGGTGTAATGCTGCTTTGGGTTTTTCTAAAACGGCGGCACCCACGGGACGAGCATAAAGGTCGAAATCTTCGGCTTCGGTGACTTCAACAGTGGTAAAGGCCCCGATCTTCAGATAATACTGGGTAGCATCAATGAGCACCTCATTGTCGACGTCCGGACTGTCATACTCGGTTCTGCCCACAAAATAATTGCCCTCTTTTCGATCGATCATTACCCGGAATTCCTGCCCGATCTTCTGTTGATTCAATTCCCAGGAAATTTGCGATTGCAGCGCCATGATCTCATTGGCCCGTTCCATTTTCACTTCTTCCGGAATGTCATCTTCCAAATGAAACGCATGAGTATTTTCTTCGTGTGAATAGGTAAAGCAGCCCAGGCGTTCAAAACGCTGGTCTTTGACCCATTGTTTCAGCAATTCAAAGTCAGCTTCCGTTTCGCCCGGATACCCCACAATCAAGGTGGTTCGTATGGCCATTTCAGGAACGCTTTCGCGAAAGCGTTCTAATAAGGCATTCGTCTTCGCCATGGTCGTTCCTCTTCGCATCGATTTCAGGATCGGGTCGGCGATGTGTTGCAACGGAATGTCTAAATAGTTGCACACCTTAGGTTCTTCTTTCATCACCTCCAGCACCTCCATCGGAAAGCCTGTAGGGAAGGCATAATGCAATCGTATCCATTCGATACCATCCACCTGAACCAGAGCACGCAACAAGGCCGCCAGTTCGCGTTTTTTATACAGATCCAAACCGTAGTAAGTCAGGTCCTGAGCGATCAGGATGAGCTCTTTCACTCCTTTGGCCGCCAGCTTTTCAGCTTCCGTGACCAGATGCTCGATGGGCTTGCTTTTATGTTTCCCACGCATCAAAGGAATGGCACAAAACGAACAGGGACGATCACAGCCTTCGGCTATTTTGAGATAGGCGTAATTCTTAGGCGTGGTGGTCACTCGCTCGCCGATCAATTCGTGTTTGTAGTCGGCTTCCAGCGCTTTCAATAAGGCCGGTAGTTCAGTGGTTCCGAAATACTGATCTACATTGGGAATTTCCTTTTGGAGGTCCGGTTTATAACGCTCAGAAAGGCAGCCGGTCACAAAGACCTTATCGACCTCTCCTTCTTCCTTCCGCTGCACAAAATCAAGGATGGTATTGACCGATTCTTCTTTGGCATTATCAATAAAGCCACAGGTGTTGATCACTACAATGTTTCCCTCCCCTTCATGTACGACCTCTTTGTCATTCGCACGCAACTGCCCCATCAGGATCTCACTGTCATAGACATTTTTGCTACAGCCCAGAGTGACTACATTGATCTTATTCGTTTTGAGTGATTTGGTACGCATACGGCCTTTTAAAAAGTGGGCAAAGATACGATGAATAATAGACTTTAGCCTAGGGAAAGTTTAGGGTCACTGCCTACGGCTCCATTCGGCTATGCTGCGCTCGTTCATACGCACAAATTCATCTTTACCCAACTCATGGGCCATAGCCTTAGAGCGTTTGGCCGATTCAATAGCCTCTTCGTAACGGGCTAATTGAGCCAAAACCAGTGCCCGCACCCGATGAATGTAGTAGGTCTCCCCAACTTTTTCCTGGGCTTTTTCCAGCCATTCCAGGGCTTGTTCGGGCTGCAATCGCTGCTCTTGAAGAAATCGGGCCGCCTCGTAGTAGGTTTGTCCTTCTGGATCAGCGGACATCACCTTTTCTATGGAACGTAGCATTTGGCTTTGGGTGTTGGTCCTAATCGGGATGCTGATCTGTGTACCTTCCCAGCGCCACTGCATGACGGCATGATTGTGTGACAAGGAGTCAAAGGTGATGACAAAACTTTCCTGATGAAAAGGAAGCCGTTCTGGCATTAGGCTTTCGCGAAAGCGATCTTCCGCAGGATCATAGGCTGTTCTACCATCTCCCCAATGTTCTGTGTTGTCATGAACGATGACCTCCCACCGTTCCCGATCTGGAATGGCATAGAGCGCATAGGTCCCCGGAGGCAAGGGATGGTCCATGACCCAGACCGTGTCTGAAATTGTCATTTTGGTGCTTTCATTAGCTCCAACGCGCCAGATACGCCCGTAAGGGACCAACTCGCCCATCACTTTTCTTCCACGGGCACTTGGTCTGCTGTAATCGATGGTAATGGAGGTAAGACCAATATCCTGCTGCAGCAAGGTACGCGGACTCACTCGGGGTACTTCCCACTGGGCCTCACACCAACTGATGGATAGCAGCATAATCAGTAAGAGCTTTCCTCTAAGCATTAGCGATAGTTTTCCGGTAAGCGGCGGTGACGGGTGGCTTTTTCATAAGGCGCAGCTAACCCATACAAGGTATGCTCCATTTTATTTTTGGCGATAAAGGTCAATCCCATGGGTTCTCCTTCTTCTGTAAAACCCATAGGGACGGTCAGCGCTGGATATTTTGCCATGGCCGCATAGGCTGCATGGTAGTTATTGATAGAGACCACCGCGTCCAGGGTTTCTCCGTCGAGAGCACCGTCAAAATAAGCGCGAGAATCCTGCTGCAAGCGCTCTTTGATTTCCATCAGTTGTTCTGCGGTCACTGTATCTTTAGTGATCCCTCGAAAGAGCTGTTGGCCGTAAGGAATACGCACCACAGAATCCTGAGCATTATAGACCACTGCGCTTTCAATGTCGCGAATGGGTAGATCACTACTGCCATAAGTCTTTAGGTATTCAGGCAGGTCTTGCTTCATGTCTAGATTCAAGACATTCAAAAACCCATTCAAGGGTACCCTTTCGGGACTAATAGGCACCAAGATTGCCCCCTGAGCTTCCAGATCGGAGATCGCTTCTGCATATAGCGCGGTTTCCATGAACTCATCAAAATACCCGATACGCTTTTCACTCAGTGTACCCTCACGCGCTGCGGCAACATAGTTGACAGGAGATGCAAAAGAAGCTGCGTCCTGAGCATCCTGACCTAGCATGGCTTGCAGAAGCAGGGCATTGTCAATGACGTTCTTGGTCATAGGACCGGGGGTGTCGAGCGTACTGGAAATAGGCACAATACCCGAACGAGAAAGCAACCCAATGGTGGGCTTCAGACCCACGATATTATTCTGGCTGGATGGCGAAAGAATGGAGCCACTGGTTTCAGAGCCAATAGTGGCTACCGCATAATTGGCCGCCGTACTCACTCCGGATCCTGAACTGGATCCGCCGGATTCAAAACGGAGGCGTCCGTAGGGGTTGATGGTTTGCCCTCCAACAGCGCTGTAGCCTACCGGACAGCCACTACACAAAAAATAAGCCCACTCACTTAAATTGGCTTTCCCCAAAATGAGGGCTTCAGCCGCTTTCAATTTTTTGGTAATAAACGCATCCTCTGTGAAATTCTCCTGTAAGGCAACGGCTCCTGCCGTAGTGGGCAAGCCTTGGTATCCAATATTATCTTTGAGCAGGATGGGCATCCCTCTTAGGCTGTATCGATCGGTTGTTTTCTGCTTATCCAGAATTCGGGCTTGATCGAGGACATCGGGATTCAAAGCGATCACACCATTGAGTGCTGTAGTGTTATCGGCTTCCATTTCGCGAATGCGAAAGAGATAAAAGCGAGTCAGCTCTTCGTAGGTCAGCTTCCCCTCCATGATATGATCCTGTAATTCCGGTATGGATACTTCTAAAATGAGGGGTTTCAGTGCCTCGTAGCGTGATGCAAAGCCTTTAAGCTCATCATTAAAAGCTGCCCAGATCTCATTTTTATCGCGCACTACCGCATTGATCAGCTTCATGTGCATGCGCGAATTTTCCAATTCCTGTGTGGCCATCAAGTCCTGAGACTCATCGTAGGGTACCCAGACGACTTCAGGTGGCTCCGGACTTTGCTTGCAAGAAAAAAGGAGAAAAATACTGAGTACACCAAGAAGAGTTCGAAGCATCGTGTGTTTATTTATTGTTTAAAGAAGGAGTCGACAAATTCGTGTTTGTTAAACACCTGCAGGTCTTCAATACCCTCGCCTACTCCAATATATTTTACCGGGATCTGAAATTGATCGCTGATCCCGATCACTACTCCCCCTTTAGCCGTACCGTCCAGCTTGGTGACTGCCAAAGAAGTCACTTCGGTGGCCTGGGTAAACTGTTTGGCTTGCTCAAATGCGTTTTGACCAGTTGATCCGTCCAACACCAATAAGACTTCATGAGGCGCGTCAGGAACTACTTTCTGCATGACCCGTTTCACCTTAGTCAGTTCATTCATCAAATTGACCTTATTGTGCAATCTGCCTGCTGTGTCGATCAAGATCACATCAGCATTTTGATTGACCCCACTTTGCAGCGTATCATAAGCCACAGAAGCCGGATCACTGCCCATTTGCTGTTTAACGATAGGAATGTCTACGCGATCCGCCCAGATTTGTAATTGATCTATGGCTGCAGCCCGAAAGGTGTCTCCCGCTCCTAAAATGACCTTTAGTCCTTTCTTCTTAAGTTGGTAGGCTAATTTTCCAATGGTTGTCGTTTTACCTACCCCATTTACTCCAACCACCATGATCACATAAGGCTTCTTATCGGACGGAATGGCGAAATCGACAGCTTCACCGGTATTGGTTTCACTCAGTAAGGCCGATATTTCTTCCCGGAGAATACGGTTGAGTTCTTCCGCCCCTAAATATTTATCACGGGCCACCCGTTCTTCAATGCGATCAATGATCTTTAAGGTAGTCGTAACCCCCACATCGGAGGTCACAAGTACTTCTTCTAGATTATCAAGAACTTCGTCATCTACCTTAGACTTGCCGGCAACGGCTTTCCCCAATTTATCGAAAAAACCGGTTTTGGTTTTCTCCAATCCCTTGTCTAAGCTTTCTTTTTTCTCTTTTGAAAATATATTTTTAAAAAAACCCATGTATTACTCTGCGTTAGTGTCCCTTTTGGCGAAGGAAAGATACTGAAATAGAAAAAGCCATCCGCAGGAGCAGATGGCTTTTTACATTCTTGTGATTACGATTATTTCTTGTTCAGAAAATCGTTTACTTCTTCTGGCGACATGACTTGCTCTACGAACATATAAGCTCCAGATTTAGGAGACTTAACCATTTTGATCGCTTTTGTCAATCGCTTACTTCCGGTTTGCAGGGATGCTACTGATTTCTTTGCCATGTCTTAGCTTATTTAATTTCTTTGTGAACCGTCATCTTGTTGAGAATAGGATTGAATTTCTTCAATTCTAAACGATCCGGTGTATTCTTTTTGTTCTTGGTGGTCACGTAGCGTGAAGTTCCCGGCTTTCCGGTTGCTTTGTGCTCTGTGCACTCTAAAATGACCTGTACTCTATTTCCTCTTTTTGCCATGGCCCTAAATTATTTTGTCAAGTACCCATTAGCACGGGCTTCTTTAATTACTGCAGAAATTCCCTTTTTGTTGATGTTCTTCAACGCAGAAGTAGATACTTTCAAAGTGATCCATTTATCTTCCTCAGGAATGTAAAAACGTTTCTTAACAAGATTCGCGTTGAATTTACGCTTCGTCTTGTTCATCGCGTGAGAAACATTGTTTCCAACCATCGCTTTTTTGCCGGTAAGCTCACAAACTCTTGACATTACTCTTCTCTTTTATGCTGTTAGCTGACACTACGCCAGCTGTTCTTTAAAAACAGGGTGCAAATTTAATGAATTAAACATGACGCACAAAATAAAAACTTTAGTTTTTTAAAATTTCCTTTCGCAACATTTCCAGGGCTTTATTGACTGTTTTGCCAATGATGCGCTCCCGGTGATTTCCCATCTCAAAACGCTGAGCATAAACAGCATGTGGCGTGGCAATTCCAATATAGACGACACCAACTTCCGTGTCATCATCTCCTTTATTAGGTCCGGCGACTCCGGTAGTGGCGATGGCGTAATCGCTCTTCAGGCTTCTTTGAGCCCCTTCCGCCATAGCTTTGGCTACCGCTTCACTAACGACACCTTGCTCTTCGATCATGGCTGTAGCGACCCCAAGTAATTCTGATTTGATCGCGGTCGCATAGGCCACCACTGAACCTCTAAAAAAAGCTGAGGCTCCGCTATGCTCAGTAATCTGCTGAGCTATTTTGCCCCCCGTACAACTTTCAGCAGTAGCTAAAGTCGCCTTACGGTCAACTAGTAGTTTACCGATCTGCTCCTCCAAAGAATCCTGTTCTTCATAGCCCACGATGATATCTCCAATGATCGCCTCTAAACGTTCCAATTGGTGCTCTAAGCGCTGCTCCAACTCGGCTTTGTCGTTCCCCTTGGTACTTAAGCGCAGTCGCACCCTTCCCAAACTTGGCAGATACGCCAATTTTACTGCTGATGGAAGTTGGTCTTCCCAGGCTGCGATTCGCTCTGCAATGGCACTTTCACCCTGTCCGTAGGTGAGCACCGTACGGTGGAGAATGTAGGGTCGCTCGAAATGCTTCTGCAAACGGGGAAGTACTTCCTGTTCCATCAACGATTTCATCTCGTAGGGCACTCCAGGCATGGCGATATAAACGGTGCCCTCGTGCTCCATCCACATTCCTGGGGCGGTACCAAAACGATTTTTAAGAATGGTCGCTTTGCTGGGGACCATCGCCTGAGAGCGATTGGCCTCGAGAATAGGTGATTTGACATATTTTTTGAACAAATGCTCCACGTGATCCAGCACTTCCTGATCCAGAACGAGCTCGTCCTCAAAGAATTCACAAAAGGTATGCTTGGTCAGGTCGTCTTTCGTGGGCCCCAGTCCTCCGGTAAGGATGATCAGGTCTATCTTCGCCCGACCGCTCTGCGCTTCCCTTGGCGGGGAACCTTCCCTATCGGCAGTCCGGTCTTGCGGGCTCGCTTTCGCGAAAGCCAAAGCCTCCAGAATAGCGGCTCTGGAATCTTCAATAGAAAGCATCCTATGGACTTCGATACCGATCGCGTTCAGCTGCTGGGCAATGTAGGACGAATTGGTGTCAACGATTTGACCGATGAGGATCTCATCGCCTATGGTGATGATCTCAGCCCGCATTTACTTGTTAAAATCGCTCTTGATCTCCTCAATGGCGTGTGTAAGGGTGTGCGTGATCTCGTCAAGCTGGCTTTGGATGGCTGAAGTAGGACGGTTGGACTCGGACCATTTTTCCATAGCTCGAATCTGTTTTTGAAGGTCAATCCCGAACATCTCCAAATTGGGTTTCATCTTATGGGCAAATTGATAGGCCATTCGATGATTATCATTTTCAATTGCCGTTTGCATTTGTTGCAGATCCGGGGGGATTTCAGAGAGAAAAGTATCGACAATAACCTCTACAAAGCTCTCATCGCCTCCGGCTATTTCGCGTACCTGATCGATGTTATAATATTTTCCCATGTTATAAAATACTTATGGCAAAAGCCTCTCGTTCATTAATAAATCCTTTTAAGGCATCTCCTGATGCCACAGGCCCGACTCCAGAAGGGGTACCCGTAAACAGTACGTCACCGATCTTCAAGGTAAAATACTGCGAAACATAAGCCACCAATTCGTCAATCTTCCACATCATTTGAGCGGTGGTCGCCTCTTGTACTGTGTTTCCATTTTTCTCCAGTCGAAAGGGAATCCCGGTTTCCAAATCAAACTCCGATTTGGAGAACCATTTTCCAATGACTGCAGATCCGTCAAATGCCTTGGCTTTTTCCCAGGGCAGCCCTTTTTCTTTGCAGACTTGCTGTATATCACGGGCTGTAAAATCGATACCTAAGCCAATCTCCTGGTAATAACTATGTGCAAATTTAGGATCAATATACTTACCCAATTTACATATTTTCACCAACACCTCGACTTCATGATGCACATCGTCGCTAAACTCCGGAATAACGAAGGGATGCTTCTTGAGCAAGATGGCCGAATCAGGTTTTAAAAAAACCACCGGATGTTCCGGCTTCTCATTGTCCAGCTCCTTGACGTGTTCGGCATAATTCCGACCGATGCAAATGATTTTCATGTGCGTAAACCCGAATTAATTCAGTTTATTATTCAGTTTCCGTAATTTGATCGCGGTCAGGACTTTCTTCGTATAGAGTGGGAAATCGGCGTTTTGAATCCACCCAAAATAACCCGGTTCCTCATCCAATAATTCATCCACTACCCGACCCTTATGTTTTCCGAAAGAGATGATCTCTTTTCCCTCTTTATTGAAGGTTATGTAACCGGCAAAGTCGGCAAATTTTCTACGCGTACTGAATTCGGCCAGAAATTTCATGTCATTTTCGAGATCCTCATAACGGGCCACCTGCGCCTTCAGCACTTCGTAGGTCGCCTGTGTATCGGCCATGGCACTATGCGCGTCTTCGAGGTTTTTTTCGCAGTAAAACTTGTACGCCGCTACCAGGGTTCGCTGTTCCATTTTGTGGAAAATATTCTGCACATCAATGGCATTGCGATTGCCCATATCAAAATCAACGCCAGCCCGCAGAAGCTCTTCAGCCAATAAGGGAATATCAAAACGATTGGAATTGAACCCGGCCAGATCGGCATCTTTGATCCAGTTGTGGATCTCACTGGCAAGCTCATTAAATGTTGGGCAGTCCTTAACATCCTCATCCGATATGCCGTGTACCTGAGTCACCTGTGGAGGAATAGGGATCGTAGGATTGATCCTCCAGGTCTTCTGATCTTCTCGCCCGTCTGGGTACACTTTAATGATCGCCATTTCGACAATGCGGTCAGTAGCAATCTGGGTGCCGGTAGTTTCCAGGTCAAAAATGCACAGGGGACGTATTAGCGTTAGTTGCATAATTCTAATTTGTCGCAAAGCTACCAATTATTAATGGGTATGCTCTCTCTGTATAACACTTCTGCGAAGATTTATTGCTCAATCGAGTTTAGACTTCCTAATCCACCTATTTTGTCTTACTTTTAGGAGTACTAACCCAACTTTATGTACAAGTATTTGTCTTATGTAAGTCGGCAGACCCACGCGCTGTCTGAAGAGGCTATAGAAAACATGCTTCAAACCTGCCGCAGAAACAATACGGCGAGCGGCATTACGGGTATACTCGTGTACATCAATGGCACCTTCACACAATACATCGAAGGCCCGGAAGAAAAAATCGACACCTTGTTCGAAAAGATCAAAAGAGACCGAAGACACACACAGGTCATCGAACTGTTCAGTGGTCACTCTGATGAGCGATTTTACGGCAACTGGAGTATGGCCTACAAAAGTCTACGCCCTGAGGAAGCAGAAAACATTACCGGATACCGTCCTTTTGTGAGTGACGATTACTTAAGTTCTCCGGGGAAATCGATCGAGAGTCATCCAGCTATTTCGCTAATGACTTCGTTCGTAAAAGATCTCAGAGTCGCTTAAATCTCGCGATTTTTATCCCAACCTTCCAGGTACTCAGCAACCCGCTTCACAAACTGTCCTCCCAAGGCTCCGTTCACCACCCGATGGTCGTACGAATGCGATAAAAACATTTTATAGCGTATCCCGATGAAATCTCCTTCGGGCGTTTCGATCACCGCGGGCACTTTACGTATGGCACCCAGAGCGAGTATCCCCACCTGAGGTTGATTGATGATAGGCGTACCCATGATACTTCCAAAAGTACCTACGTTAGTC
The DNA here is from genome assembly GCA_029866965.1 of Flavobacteriaceae bacterium YJPT1-3. Taxonomy (GTDB): domain Bacteria; phylum Bacteroidota; class Bacteroidia; order Flavobacteriales; family Flavobacteriaceae; genus Croceiramulus; species Croceiramulus getboli. The sequence goes on from CP123444.1 coordinate 172,027, forward strand.
ACCGTATAGGTACCTCCCTGAGTATCGTCAGGCTTCAACTGCCCGTTGCGGGCGCGATCAGCAAGATCATTGACCGCTTTGGTCATGCCTACCAGATTGAGTTGATCTGCACTTTTGATGACCGGTACAATAAGATTCCCGTCGGGAAGTGCAGCAGCCATGCCTAGATTGATGTTCTTTTTCTTAATGATCTTATCTCCGTCTACAGAAATATTCATCATGGGAAAATCGCGAAGCGCTTTCGCTACGGCCTCCATAAAAATAGGAGTGAACGTAAGCTTTTCTCCTTCTTGCTTCTCAAAAGCATCTTTGACCCGTTTACGCCAGTTCCAGATGCTGGTCACGTCTGCCTCTATAAAAGATTGTACATGAGCGGAAGTCTGCACACTCTGCACCATATGATGGGCAATGAGTTTACCCATACGAGTCATTTCTATAATCTCATCATCACCGCTACGGCTGACTGCAGGCGCTGCAGGTGCTGCCGCTTTTACTCCATTCTTAGCGGGTGTGTCTACCGGTGTTTTCGTTCGGGTACTGGTGGCCGGAGTCGCTGACTTCCCGTTGGAGATGTAGGCTAAAATGTCGTTCTTGGTCACACGACCTTCCAGTCCGCTACCGTCTATTTGATCCAGTTCGCCCTGGCTGATTCCCTCTTTAGCTGCAATACTTTTAACCAAAGGCGAGTAGAAACGATCACCATCATTGCTGATCGCAGCAGGCTTTTGGGTTAACTGCTCCGCTTCCTGCATGAAACCGGCAGCCTCCTGGGCCGCTACAGGCTCCTGGGCTGATTCCGTTTTTTGAGGCGTAGCAGCTTGATCCGCTTCCTCCAGATCATCTTCACCCTCGCCTTCGGTCTCGATGATGGCTATGGTCTGGCCCACGGCCACCACATCATCCACATCAAATAGCTTTTCTACTAAGACGCCATCAACTTCACTTGGCACTTCGCTATCTACCTTGTCTGTGGCAATTTCAAGAACGGGCTCATCCATTTCGATGGTATCCCCTACCTCTTTCAGCCAAGAAGTCAGTGTAGCCTCGGCGACACTTTCACCCATTTTAGGAAGCTTAAGTTCAAATTTTGCCATATTCTTAAAATAAAGGGGTTTGATTAGATCATTTTTGCAAAATTAATCAAAATATCGATTAATAGGTATTAATTTTTCATTGCTCCAGAAGAATCACTTCCCCTTGAGCCCTCGCATGATCGCTACCCAGGATAAAATTACAATTTGCCGGACGCAAGCGATACGAATTTTCCTGGTTTTTTAGTCGGTCCAGCGTACTGATCAGTTGACGATAAGAACCTGATTCCATATCAAAGATCACCAAATTACGACGAAAGCTTGCCCCGGAACAGGCTTTCCAACTTATTCGCTGCACCGTTTGGTTGAATTGACTTTCTAGGGGTTTCATCAGACTATCTGAATCAGCCACCAGTATAATCGCCCTAGGAACCGGTTTCTCAGGCATACTGTATTTTTTGATGCTCGCCACCCACTTGGCCAGACTCACGAGCGCAGTAACTCCCATATTCAGTGCGGCTGAAGCCTTATAATGCTTTTGGTAGAACAGTTGCATGGCTCCATAAAATCGGTTGTAATAGTCAGCGTTGGGTACAGTACTCTCTCCCTTAAAATGTATGGCCGTGACTCCGCCATGATAGTAATTCGAATAGCCGTTTTGACTTAAACGATAAGACAGGTCGATATCCTCGCCGTACATAAAGAACGCTTCGTCAAATCCATTCATTTCGATAAAATGCTTTCGCTCCATCCACAGATAAGCCCCTACTTGAACCGCTACTTTCGCCACAGCCTGTTCGTCCACCTGCTTTGCATAATAGTTTTGACCATACCCCAACAATTTACCCAAAGCAATTCGGGGCGTGGGCACATTGCGTTTACTTTCCGGCAGATAGCTGCCGGAGCCGTCCAGCAATCTCGGACCCACCGCGCCAAGACCGGATGGCGTTGCATCACCTTGCGCTTCCTTGGGTCGTTCGCTACTGGTCTGCTGATGCGCTTTCGCGAAAGCGTATAATTCTTTAAAGCCATCTTCAGTCACCAGGGTATCCGGATTCAGGATACATACATATTCACCCCGGGCCTGCTGCACAGCCCGATTGTTGGCCCGGGCAAAACCCAGATTAATCGTATTCTCGATCAATCGTACCTGTGGGAAGTGTTCCCGCACCATGGCGCAACTGTCGTCCATCGAATGATTGTCGACCACAATCACCTCTGCATCCATATCGTGGATCGCCCGGAATACGGAATCGAGGCAGGCTTCGAGAAAATAACGGACCTGATAATTAAGAATGATGACCGAGAGCTGCACGGCCTTAGTTTTTTAGTGAATTTTCAAAGGGGATGCGATGCAGTATACTGCGCCCAAGAGTCACCTCATCGGCATATTCCAGTTCGTCACCCACCGCAATACCTCGGGCAATGGTAGACATTTTAACCTCCAGGCCTTCCAATTGGCGGTAGATATAGAAGTTTGTGGTATCGCCTTCCATGGTAGAGCTTAGCGCGAAAATGATCTCGTCTACCGATTCGCTTTTTACTTTATCGACCAGACTCTCGATGGTCAGATCCTGAGGGCCGATCCCGTCCATCGGACTGATCTTACCTCCCAGAACATGATAATGACCCCGATACTGACTTGTATTTTCAATGGCCATGACATCCCGGATATCTTCAACTACGCAGATGATGGAGGCATCCCGATTGGGATTGGAACAAATCTCACACAAGGCTACATCAGAGATATTATGGCAATTTTTGCAGAACTTAATCTCATTACGCAGCTGCGAAAGTGCTTTAGTTAACTGCTCTGTTTGAACGGTAGGCTGCCGTAAAAGGTGCATGACCAAACGCAAGGCCGTACGCTTCCCAATACCGGGAAGCTGAGCCATCTCGTTGACTGCATTTTCTAATAATTTCGAACTGAAATCCATGCGACAAAAGTAAGGCATAGCCGGCACATTTAGCTAGAGCGGTCGAGCCGTAGATCAGTTCAGTCAAACCGTATTGAAAACAGTATATTCGTACGGTTTATAAATGAAAGTATGGAGCCATCGCAAATCTTACTTCTTATCGCAGCCTACTTTGGACTGCTCATGCTCATTGCTTATTTCACCGGTAAGACAGGATCGAATGCAGATTTCTTTAAAGCCGGTAAAGAATCACCCTGGTACCTGGTCGCCTTTGGAATGATTGGAGCCTCCCTGTCCGGGGTCACTTTTATCTCCGTACCGGGATGGGTAGAAGCTTCTCAATTTTCTTACTTCCAGGTGGTTTTAGGATATACGCTGGGCTATGCGGTAATTGGGACTGTACTGCTTCCGCTGTACTACCGGATGAATCTGACCAGTATCTATACCTACCTGGAAAGTCGGTTTGGTAGGGCCTCCTACAAAACCGGGGCGTCCTTTTTTCTCCTATCGCGCGTCGTAGGTGCCAGTTTCCGCTTGTATTTGGTCGCCAATGTTTTGCAGCTTCTTGTTTTTGACGCCATGGGCGTTCCGTTTTGGGTTACCGTGACCATTACCATTTTATTGATCTGGCTCTATACCTTTCGCTCCGGAATCAAAACCATTGTTTGGACTGATACCTTACAAACGCTTTTTATGCTAATCGCCGTTGGGGTAGCGATTTACTATGTTGCTGTAGATCTGGAATTGGGCCTGGGAGACCTTTTTGGATTTATTGCAGAGAGCGACCTCAGTAAGATGTTCTTTTTCGAAGACTGGAAAAGCGGGGATCATTTTGTGAAGCAATTTTTGTCCGGTGTTTTTATTGCCATTGTGATGACCGGACTCGATCAGGACATGATGCAGAAGAATCTGACCTGCCGCAATTTAAAAGACGCTCAAAAGAACATGTTTTGGTTTACGATCGTCTTGACGGTGGTCAACTTTATATTTCTCGCTCTGGGATTATTGCTTACCGTATACGCGTCGACCAATGGCATAGAGGCCCAAAGAGACGCCTTATTCCCGACCATAGCCACCCAAGCCGAACTGGGCTTAGGTATAGCCGTGTTCTTTATTCTCGGATTGATCGCAGCGGCCTACTCCAGTGCAGACAGTGCGCTTACCTCGCTCACTACCTCGTTCAGTATTGACATCTTGGATATTGAAAAGAAATACAAACCCGATCAGCAGGTACGTATCCGAAAGCAAGTGCACGTAGGTGTGTCAATCCTACTGATATTGGTCATAATCATCTTTAAATACTTGATTGCTGATGCCACCGTGATCGCTAAGCTCTTCACTTTTGCCGGCTATACCTACGGGCCGTTGTTAGGGTTGTATGCCTTTGGCTTGTTTACCACCTGGGCGATCAAAGATCGCTATACACCCATCATTGCCATAGTGGCTCCCATACTTGGTTATTTGATCAGTGATTACTCGGCCAGGGCGCTGAATTTTGAATTTGGCTTTTTCATTTTGATCTTGAATGGCCTGCTCACGTTTCTGGGCCTGCTTCTCGTTAAAATTCCGTCTGATTAATATTGACCCGTGCTCAATAACACCAAGGTACAGGCTTGTTCGGTTTGGATTCCGGCGGACTCTAATTTCCGAGCAAAAGCAGGATTTTCAGTACCCGGATTAAAGATCACACGTTTGGGCTTCAAACCCAAGATATAGGCCTCATACTCTTCCTGACGCTTTGGATTGAGGTAAAGTGTGATGGTATCCAACTGATCGATCTGTGGGCGATCAGTAGTGATCGGGATTCCCGCAACTTCACCACTGCGCAATCCCAGGGCTATGATTTCATGTTCCTGTTGTTTCAGGCGTTTAATGGCGATGTTTGAATACCGTTCGGGCTTTAAGGATGCACCGATAACCATAGTCTTTTTGGTTCTCATAAAACAAAGTTAAATATTAGGTGGTCATGTAACAATTTGGTTTTTTGTACGTCTATGAGTAAAGGAAGCTTGTCTTCCTGCTATGGATCAATAATTAGTTTTGATGGTTAGTGTTAGTTAATGATCTAATAGCATGAAAACCCGGATGTATGTCCGGGTTTTTTATTGATCCTCTCTACTCCACTACAAACAAACGAGTTAGCTAAAAATAATTCCACCAAGGCTATTAAATTATCGTTAAAATGACTAACTTAATGCAACAATTCAAACGTTTTCGCGTCTTATACGTGTAACCATTTGATTTTCATGCTTATAATTTATTTGAATTAGCCTTTTAATAAATTAATTTTTTATGAAGACCAAACTAGAAAACTAACCCTCAGAGGTGTCCTCTGGGGGTTATTTGTTTACCATCTAATGATCGAGCTTGCCCAGGTAAATCCACTTCCGAAGGCAGCCAAAACAACGAGATCTCCCGATTTTACCTGCCCTGTTTCCCAAGCTTCCGTCAGCGCAATCGGAATAGACGCTGCGGTAGTATTTCCATACTTCTGAATATTGTTGAATACCTGATCATCGCGCAGTCCGAACTTCTTTTGAACGAACTGAGAAATACGCAAATTGGCCTGATGAGGAATCAACATATCGATATCCTCTGCGGTGAGCTTATTGGTTTTGAGTCCTTCCATGATCACTTCACTGAATCGCACTACCGCATTTTTAAATACAAACTGACCGTTCATATTGGGATAATATGGAATGTCTTCCTGTGGATTCTTTTCAATGATCTCAGGCACCCACATTTCTGTGCTCGGCCCTCGCAAAGAAAGTTCCAGAGCGTGTTCACCTTCACTGTGCAAGTGTGAGGAAAGCACCCCTTGGGTCGTATCCTCTTCCCGGGTGAGTACAACTGCTCCGGCGCCATCGCCAAAGATCACACTTACCGAACGTCCCCGTGTTGTAAAATCGAGTCCGCCACTGTGATTCTCGGCGCCTATGACGAGAATATTCTTATACATGCCCGTCTTAATAAATTGATCGGCGGTGGCGAGTGCATAAACGAAACCACTACATTGATTACGTACGTCTAGAGCCGGTATGGTGCGCATATCCAGTTCGTGTTGCACTTGTACACCACATCCGGGAAAGTAATAATCCGGACTGAGGGTAGCAAACACGATCATATCGATATCCTTTGGAGTCATTTCGGCACGCTCCAGAGCAATTTTGGCGGCTTTCACTCCCATTATAGAGGTGGTATTTCCATCGCCTTTTTTAATGTGGCGTCGCTCTTTTATGCCTGTGCGTTCCTGGATCCAGGCGTCATTGGTGTCCATTAATTGGGACAAGTCGTCGTTAGTTACAACATTTTCAGGCACATAAGAACCCAGGCCTGCAATTCGGGAATTATACATAGGGTAAAATCTAACTATTAGCAGGAAAAGATACTCAATCCCCTGCCTTTGCAGGCGAAAGCATAAGATCTTTAGTATGCATGCATAGCAAATGAGGAGAGGCCTCAAAAAAGCGAAAGGTGCGCCCAACCAAAAGCACACCTTTCAAAACAACCTAACCAATAAACTGTCCAGAACGGACAGACTCTTTATATCATGCTACTTTTTTATTCTTTGTATCCCTAATGTATTTTTTAAAGTGATTGACCTCCACTCGGGCACCTATATCATTCATCAAATTATACAGCCCGAAAAATGTTCTATTGATGTACAGAAAATGCCGACTACCGCGATTCCCGTTCATTTTTCTGATCTCGGTATTCTTGCTGTACTTCTCGCTGAGCTCACCAATCTGATCAAAAAAGGTCTGATCGTTAAAATCAAAAGTAGCTGCATGAAAAGGCTGTGTAAATAAACTCAACATTTCATGGAATAGGGAGGAAAAGAATTTAAGCTCCTCTTCCGTATCTTGATCCGTTAAAATTTCCAGCGCAAAGAGTTTCTCTTCAAAGATTTTAGGATCATTAATATTCTTGGGCTCAGCCAATTCAAAATAAGGCGTGTAAAATTCTTCAGGCACATGTTTGATGCAACCAAAATCAATAGCGATTAATTGGTGCTGGTCGTTGACTAAAAAGTTTCCGGGATGCGGATCAGCATGTACTCTTCTCAAGACGTGCATCTGATACATATAAAAATCCCAAAGGGTTTGACCAATCAGATCGCGAATCTCCTGCGACTGATCCTTGCTCACAAATTCGCTGAGATGCAAACCGTTTACCCAATCCATGGTGATGATACGCTCACTACTCAATTCCGGATAATAGGTAGGGAATAGTAAATGATCAATATGCTCACAATCTGCGGCCATCTCCATACTTTGTTGTACCTCCAGATTGTAATCCGTTTCCTCAAGCAGCTTATCTTCTACTTCTTTAAAGTATTTTTCTTTGTCTTTACCGCGTAAATTGAACATACGCGAAGCAATGGGTTTTACTATAGCCAAATCACTACTGATACTGTCTGCGACCCCGGGATATTGAATTTTCACAGCAAGTTTTTTCCCATTCTTAGTGGCGCGGTGTACCTGACCGATACTCGCCGCGTTTACAGACTGGGCCGCAAACGTATCATATAGCTCCTCTGGATATTGACCCAGATATTTTTTAAATGTTTTTCGTACCAAGGGTGCTGAAAGGGGCGGCACCGAAAATTGACTTAGGGAAAATTTATCGACATAAGCTTTTGGCATGATATTCTTTTCCATGCTTAGCATTTGAGCCACCTTAAGTGCGCTCCCCTTCATACTTTTCAGACTATCATAGATATCCTCAGCATTTTCTTCATTCAACTTATCCTTAGTCAAATCAGGATTGATCGCTTTTTCCCCGTAATATTTCAGGTAATTCCCACCCAACTTCACACCGGTTTTGACCAGCTTGGAAGCGCGTTGTATTTTTCCAGTAGGAATGTTATCGATCGTTTTCATAGGGTGTTACGCTTTCGCGAAATTTTCTTTGAATATAAATTTCCCCAGATCAAGAATGCTTTCTAAGGGGGTAGTCTCGAAGAGATCAAAAATCGCTTTCACCGACTTTTCTATGGCCAGATCTGTTTTTTCGAATCCGGGAGAGTCGTCGTTAGCCCAGTAATTCATGAGTAGAGCCAGTTGCACCCAAGCACCTTCACTAAAAAGGCCAACCGGATTTTTTGCCAGTCTATTAGCTTTTTCGTCATTGGCATCTTCGATGAGGTCAGCAGCAAATGCTTTGACCCGTGTCCGTAACCCCTTCAATTGGTCCAAACCTTTCATTTTTCCCTGACTGTGCTCTTTGACAAACAGCACATAACTCCTGTTGGCCGTAAGCACCTCAAAAAAGGTGAAGAAGAAGGAAAGCATTTTCTCTTGATTGCGGTAAGAATTATACTCTTTATTCTTGTGCAATACACTCATGGTATTTTCAAAAAACGCAATCCAAATCTGCTTTCTCAGACCAGTAAATGAACCGAATTGCGCATAAAACGCTTGCTCGTCAAGATCATTATCTTTTGCAAATTTATAGACGCTTTTGGGCTCTTCACCATGATGAAGTACGTACTCCATGTAGGCGCCCATAAGATCTTGTGCACTTGGCGCTTTCTTGGTCTTTGTATTTGATTTCTTAGCTGTCATAATCTGTGCATAAAGATACATTTGTTTAACTTTTAATCAAAATGCTTAAACAAAAATCTATGTTAAAGTTCACTCCCGGTAAATAAGTGAATGTCAGTTTGTCATTTTAGCTCTTCTGGTATTTTTTTTGACTCCTTGAGAAACGTGAAAGTACCGAAGAGGCGCTTTCGCGAAAGCAATAGCCTATAATCAAAAAGAATAAAAGACTATGACAACAGGTAAGATCAATGTATCGGTAGAAAACATTTTTCCACTGATCAAGAAATTTCTTTACAGTGATCACGAGATTTTTTTACGAGAGTTAATTTCCAATGCGACGGATGCGACCCTCAAATTGAAGCATTTAGCAAGTCTAGGAGAAGCCAAAGTAGATTTGGACAACCCCATGATCGAAGTTAAGATCGACAAGAAAAAGAAAACCCTGCATATAATCGATGAAGGGGTGGGCATGACCGCAGCAGAAGTTGAAAAGTACATCAACCAGGTCGCCTTCAGTGGTGCTGAAGAATTTCTTGAAAAATACAAAGACAAGGTCGATGACGCAGGAATCATTGGTCACTTTGGCCTCGGATTTTACTCGGCTTTTATGGTCGCCAAAAAAGTGGAGATCATCACCAAGAGTTACAAGAAGGAACCGGCAGCGCACTGGACCTGTGACGGTTCTCCGGAGTTTACCCTGGTAGAGGCCGATAAAAAAGAGCGAGGCACGGAGATTATCCTGCACATTGCCGACGACTCCAAAGAATTTTTAGAGGAAGGACGCGTACGCGAACTGTTGAAGAAATACAACAAGTTCATGCCGGTTCCAATTAAATTTGGAACCCGAACAGAAACCTTGCCTTTACCCGAAGGCGCTGACAAAGACGCCAAACCGGAAACCAAAGAGGTAGATGACATCATCAACAATCCTAACCCGGCCTGGACCAAGCAGCCTACTGATCTCAAAGATGAAGATTATAAAGCATTTTATCGGGAATTGTATCCCATGCAGTTTGAAGAGCCTCTCTTTAATATACACCTCAATGTAGACTACCCGTTCAATTTGACCGGTATTCTCTACTTCCCGCGATTAGGGGCTGATATGAATATACAAAAAGATCGTATTCAGCTCTATCAGAATCAAGTATTTGTAACGGACAATGTGGAGGGCATCGTACCTGACTTTTTGACCATGCTCCGCGGTGTGATCGATTCTCCTGATATTCCATTGAACGTTTCCCGTTCCTACTTACAGGCTGATGGTGCAGTTAAGAAGATATCGAGCTATATCACTCGCAAAGTGGCTGACAAATTGAACTCCCTCTTTAAAGACGATCGTGAAGACTTTGAGAAGAAATGGAATGACATCAAAGTAGTCATTGAGTACGGTATGCTCTCCGAAGATAAATTTTTCGAAAAAGCCGATAAATTTGCACTATATCCGACGGTAGATGGTAACTATTTTACCTGGTCTGAATTGGAAGAAAAGATCAAGGATAGCCAGACCGACAAGGATGGAAAAATGATTATTCTTTACGCTTCCGATAAAGATACCCAACATCAATACATACAGGCCGCCCGAGATAAAGACTACGAGGTATTGCTTTTAGATTCTCCAATCGTGAGTCATTTGATCCAGAAATTGGAAACCACTAAAGAGAATATTTCCTTTACCCGTGTAGATGGAGATCATATTGATAATCTGATCAAAAAGGAAGATGAGGCTATCTCTAAATTATCTGATGAGGAGAAAGAGCAATTGCAGCAATTACTCACAGAAACCATCGATGATAAGAGCTATACGGTGAAGTTAGAGGCTATGGACAGCAATAGTGCTCCATTCATCATCACACAACCTGAATTTATGCGCCGCATGAAGGAAATGCAGCAAACCGGTGGAGGGGGCATGTTTGGTATGGGAAATATGCCCGATATGTATAATGTAGTGGTCAATACCAATCATGAATTGATTGGTACCATTCTCAACACCAAGACTGCTAAGAAGAAAGAGCGCTTGATCAATCAATCCTTAGATCTTGCGAAGCTTTCGCAAAATCTTTTGAAGGGAGAAGAACTGACGAACTTCGTCAAACGATCTTACGAACTGATCAAGTAATCCGAAGCCTTGTTCGCGTGTTTCGTTGAACACTGTAAGTTTTAGATGCTAAAGCCGTCTTATCTAGAGACGGCTTTTTTATGTCCATCTTTGTCTTTAATCTTATATTACCAAAAAATCAACCATGAGAATTTCACTACTCGCTATAGTTGCTCTGTTCTTGACTGCCTGCAACACTACTCCCAACCAATCAACAACCAACGAGCCCCCTCTCCCGGTAGAAGCTGACGGCGGAATAGGCGACGGCGCTCCTTCCCTACCTACGGCCTTTGCTATGGGTATCGAAAAAGCGCATGAGAAAGATACATTCTCAAAACATCAGGCCGTCTCATTTCATATCGATCTTAATTTTGGAGGTCAGGATCGCATGGACGGAACCGTAACTATGACCACCGACTCCAAACATATTCGTGTAGACCGTGAAGATGGTATTTCTGTAGTCTTCAATGATGGAGAAATGAGCCTATCCCCAGAAGGTGCTAATTACCCCGGTGCTCGATTTGATGTCTTAACCTGGCCGTACTTTTTCGCACTACCCTTCAAATTGACCGATCCCGGAACACACTGGCAGCAATTAGAAGAAGCCACCACACCCGATGCTATGATGCGCGCCAAATTAACCTTTGGAGAGAACGTTGGCGATGCTCCCGATGATTGGTACTGGGTGTATGCGGACCAAGAGACGCAATTATTGCACATGGCCGGATACATCGTCACCGTAAATAAATCGGTTGAAAAAGCCGAGGAAAACCCCCATGCGATTGTTTATTCAAATTATCAGGTAATCGACGGCGTGCCCTTTGCCGCTCAGTGGGAATTCTTCAATTGGTCCGTTGATCAAGGCCTGAACGGTGATCCTATTGGTAGCGCGACCCTAAGCAATATTCAATTCACGAGTCCGGATCCTCAATTTTTCGAATTGTAAGTTCGCGGATACGTGATCGCCTAGGACTGTTAAAATTTTAATTTATCTGTATTAAAAGCAGTCTAGGGTAAATACACTTAAGGCTATTCCGTAGTTTTGTAGTCCTTTTACTAAAAAAAGGATATTTCTACGGTACATTATGAAAAAAAATTACTTCTACGGAATTGGGTTACTGCTCCTTGTAGGAGGCGCATTTATTTTGCTCAATTCCTTTCCACAGTCCACTGCACTCACTAAAGAAAAGATCGTTCTTGGGCCCAAGAATAAGCCAAGTATGGAAGATCGCGCCCTTTTCAATATCGAACGGGTAAAGTATGAGTACAACATGCAGGTTAACCCTTTGACGGGTACAATCCCGAAAGAAGATAAAGCAAGAGAATTGGCCCTGGCCATAGCTCAAAAACAAGAAAAAACCGCATCAGCATTAGCCTATACGTTCCGGGGACCCGGTAATTTAGGGGGCGAACACGCTCTGTCGCTGTTGACCTCGCCGATCCCACCGGAAACACCTTGATCGCTGCCAGCATTAGCGGAGGTGTTCACAGAACCACTGATGGTGGTGTTTCCTGGACGCGCACGACCTCTGATCAGGAGGTGTTCAGTGCAACCACTGTTGTTCAGGATCCTCGACCTGGATTTCAGAACATCTGGTACTATGGTTCTGGAGAGTTTTTTGGCAATAGCGCTTCACTGTCTGGTGCTTTTTATTACGGTAATGGGATCTGGCAGTCGGACGACGGAGGACAAAATTGGACAAAAATCCCAAGCACGGATAGCGAATTCACACAATTTGACAGCGATTTTGATATTATCCATGAAATCGATGTCCATCCCGTAACCGGTGAATTATTTGCAGCAACCACAACCGGGATTTTACGTTTTAACGGAACGGAATGGATCAATGAACTTCCCACTTCAGGGCCGGAATGGACCAGTTTAACCATTACGAGTACCGGCCGGGTATATGCGGCCATAGGCGGGGATGCGCCAAATGCCGAGCAAGGGGTCTGGACCTCTGAAGATGGTCAGCTTGATTTTGTACGAATCGCCACTGATGGAGATCCTCTCGAATGGGGCGCTACCGGCCGTATCGTGCTCGATCATGCCCCCAGCAGTGAAAATTTAGTATACGCCTTATTCGTCAACGGCATTAGCGAAGGGATAGAAGCTGATCTTTGGCGCTATGATTTAAATACTGATGTTTGGACAGACTTTACGAGTACCATGCCGGATGAAGCGGGCGGAGATCTGAGAGGCAATGATCCCTTTGCCGTACAGGGTGGATATGATCTGGTCGTCAGCGTGAAACCGGATGATCCAAACTTTGTGATCATTGGAGGTACCAATGCCTACAAAATAGGAGATATAGAGACAGAGGCCCAATTTGTTCGTATAGGAGGATACAATAGTAATTCCAATTACGCCCTTTGGGATACTACCGACGGAGATGAGCACCATCCCGATATTCACAGCATTGTATTCAGTCCGTTCAACAACCTGGTGGTCTACACGGGTACTGATGGAGGGGTGCACCGCACCGACGCCATCGATAGTGCCGGTCGAATTGACTGGGTCAACCTCAACAACAATTTCCGCTCCTATCAGTATTACCATGTAGCCATTGAACCCAACGTGCAACCTGATCGTGACATCGTCATAGGTGGAGCTCAGGACAACGGAACGACTGCCGGTGGTTTTGCCACCAGCCCGGACATGGAGTCACTTAGTAGTGTATTCGGCGGCGACGGGGTAGCCGTTAGTATTTCAGATGACGACGATTGCTTACCGTTTTTCTTAGGCTCTCAAGGCGGACAGATCGTAAGAGACTGTCCTGTAGGAGCTGACATTACTCCTGACGAAAGTGCCAGTCAATTTGTAACCTATTGGTTCTTAGATCCTGTAAATACCAATGCGCTGTACTATGCGGGACGCAACAGACTCTTCCGAACCACCAGCTCTACTACCGTAGCCAGTGATACCTGGGATAATATGAGTACCATCGGAAATATTCCGGGAGAATCGCCGAATACAGAATTCATTCAGTCCATGACCACCCCCTGGATCAATTACGATCCGGCCACGAGCTATCTGTTGATTGGCGGTGACGAAGGAGGAATCTATCGACTGGATGATCCGCAAAATGCGAATAACTTAGTCTCTGCAACCGATATCACCCCACCGGGTGTGACCCGTACGTTTCCGTCTATCGTAAGTGGATTGGCCGTACACCCTACCAATCCTGATATCGCTATTGCCTCTTATTCGAATTATGGAATTCCGAGTATTTTCATCACGACCAATGTACGTGATGCTGAGCCCACCTGGGTGCAGGTCGAGCGTAACCTGGAGATCAACTCTGTACGATCTGTTGCCATTACAGAAAATAATGGAGAGACTTTGTACTTCGCTGGAACCGCACGTGGCTTATATAGCAGCCCAGATCCCATGACCCAGGATTGGTCTATAGAAGCTGTTGATGAAGTCGGTTTTGCGCTGATCAGCGATTTGAAATACCGTCCGGAAGACAGCAAGTTGTTGATTGGAACACACGGGAGCGGTATGTTTGAGACCAAGATCGAAGGAACCCTATCCAGTCCGGACTTTGAGCAAAGCACAACTGCTTTTGTAATCAGTCCGAACCCTACTACGGAAGTTCTCACTCTGAATCTTGATCCTGTTTTATCGATCAATGCTATTAATTATCAGATCGTGGATGTAAGTGGTAAAGTGATTGATTCCGGAGCACTAGAAGGTTCACAACGCAGCATCAATGTGGCCAAATTAGCGCAGGGCCTTTATTTTATCGAGGTAGAGCTGGACGGTCGTAAAGAAGCGAAGCGATTCATTAAAAAATAAAAGAATCTTTTATATTCAAAAAAGCCAGCTTTTAGCTGGCTTTTTTATTGGTTTTACATGGGCTTATCCGAAGACAAATTCTTTGGATCGAGCCTTGCTTTATAGTATTTCGTTTTTCCTTGCTCGATGTAAATCAAAAGAATCTCATTGGGGTCCAGGCTAAAGGGTAATTCCTTCAGCGGATCCTGCTTTTGGGATGCTCCTTTCTCGTTGTAAGGAAGGTTGAAGGTTATTTTGTAGTTCTGGTCTGATTGCTTTTCTATCTGAGCCTCGTTCCCTTGATAGATGGCTTTCGTCAAACTCGTTTTAGCTGGTAAGGCTTCCGCTGTAGTGAAATGGACACTAACAGTCTTACCCATTTCTTGTACTCCAGATTGATAGGTCTCCGCGTGCAGGTCGACGATCCGTGTTGGAAACGATTTTTGCAAGGTCTTTGGGGTGGAACATGCCGTCATTAAGACCAGTAAGAAGAACGCAGGAGGCCATGCTTTCATGATAGGATTGTTTAGCATGTGATGAAAAGCTACAGCATCCTATTAATCGCGCTCAATTTTGAGCAGATCAATAATCTCCGGTGAAACGCTTTGCGATTTTGCCCCGTAACCATCTACCAAAATACCTTTTTTACCGTCTCCCGTGCTCAACGCATAGACAATACTATTATCGGCAGGATTGGCTTTTCCTTCAAAGCGATAATAAGAATCTACCTGCAATTCATCAGCATTATACATAGCATTAAGTGCCTTACACTGGACGCCTTCGTCAGCTAAATTAAAATCGAGGGTATATCCATCTTTTTGCAACGCTCTGGTCGCTTCACTTAAGGTGTCAAAATCTTTTTTCATCTTCACTATTTTATAGCCAAAATGTACTGTTTCAGTCGGCGCTTGCCAAATATTTAAAACAACTTTAATAGTTGTAACTTCGATAGCGATTGCGCTACTAATACATTAAAAATGGCTCGAACTGCTTCAACCATGCTACCCTTAGGAACTTCTGCTCCTGATTTTACCCTGCTCGATACTCTGGAGCAGGAGATGATCTCGCTGAGCGATGTTCAGGGAGAACGCGGCACGGTAATCATGTTTATTTGCAATCATTGCCCCTTCGTCAAACATGTACTTGATGAAATTGTACGCGTTGCCAATGATTATCGCATTCTGGGTTTTGGTTTTGCTGCGATCAGCAGCAATGACGTAGTGAATTACCCCCAGGATCATCCCATTCAGATGCACCGTATAGCTCAGGAATTCAACTTTACTTTTCCCTACCTCTACGATGAGAGTCAAGCTTGCGCGAAAGCCTATCAGGCTGCCTGTACTCCTGATTTCTACTTGTTTGACAACGAATTGAAACTGGTCTATAGAGGTCAGCTGGATGATTCCCGTCCAGGCAATGGAATACCGGTCAACGGAAGGGATCTTCGTGAAGCCCTGGATAATCTATTCAACAGTCGGCCGCAGTCCAGTCTTCAAAAACCCAGCATCGGCTGCAATATCAAGTGGAAGGATTCCTCCAACCCCGCTTTGTCAGCAGATTGAGAATATGCGTATAGTGATGACGCCCATGCCAGGCGTAGCGTCCTGTGTTTTCTAAGAGTGTAGTTTTCACTTGTCCGTCAGGATGAATGAAACTTCTTTTCAAGTGTTCCTGGCTACAGCAATCCAATAAGTGCACTAATTTCTTATGTACAATACGCAAATGTTCCAGCGAGAGTTCAATTGGAGCATCAAGCACATCCGGAAGTTGTGCCCAGGCCTTTTCATCATAGGGTTTGATCACTGGATTGTCTTCGGTTAGCGCCCATTTGAACCGAATGTAACTGTGGTGATGACTATCTGCCAAATGGTGTACTACTTGACGTACTGTCCATCCGCCTTCCCGATAAGGCGTATCCAATTGGGCCGGGGTTAAGTTGCTCACTAGATGGGTCAGTTGCTCCGGAAAAGAGGCCAACTCTTGTTTCCATCCCTGCCAGTCTTGTTGAGAAATTTGAGTTGGCACCTGAAATTTACCTATGGGGTATCGTTCTTTTTCTAAACTCATGATCTTTAAAATAAAAAAGTCCGGTGTAGCACCGGACCTTTAAAATTACTGTTATTCAGCTTATTTATTTTTGGCCATGATGACACGGTCAATAACGTGTACTACTCCATTGGAGGCATCTACATCAGCCTGGATCACAGTTGCTGTGTTCCCTTGACCATCCTTTAACATTACATTTCCGCCTTTTAGCATAGCTGTAATTTCGCCTCCACCAACGGGCTTGATCACATATTGCTTGTCATCCGATTGATTGATCGCTTCGATCAGATCACCGGCCATAACTTCTCCGCTCACCACGTGATACTTCAAGATTCCCGCTAATCCAGCTTTATTTTCCGGCTTGAGCAGATTGTCTAGAGTACCTTTGGGTAATTTCGCGAAAGCGTCATTGGTTGGAGCAAATACCGTGTAATCGCCTTCTTCTTTCATCATGGTCGCAAGATCAGCAGCTTGTAATGCAGTTACTAGCGTACTTAATGATTCCGTAGCCATGGCTTTGGCTGCAATACTATTAGCTTCCATCTCCATGCGCTCTTTTTCCATTTGAGCCTCTTTAGCTGCAGCAGCTTCTTGCTCTGCTTGCATCTCCATTTGAGCTTTCTCTTCTTCTGCTTTTTTCTTGGTGTCTTCGCAGGCGGTCATCATCATGGCTGCCATTGCAAGTCCCAAAATTCCTATCTTAATCTTCATAATTAGTTTTGTTTTTAGTTACCGTTAAGGTATTGATTTAAAGTACCGAAGATAAAGAACAGGCTACTAATATTACGTTAAGGATTGCTAAGGTTTTGCCAATTATTAAGACCCTGCGCCTGGCCATTGTATTCTTTAGCTCGCTTTTGGTCTACTCCACACAAAGCAGTTATCTTTGCATCAAATTTTGGGTATGAAACTTCTAATTATCACCTTGGTCTTGTTAGGATTAGCGTTTGCCGGGATCGCCATTAAGATCTGGGGCAAAAAGAATGGAGAATTTGCGGGCACCTGTGCCAGCCAAAGTCCGTTTCTAAACAAAGATGGAGAAGCTTGCAGCATGTGCGGCAAACTGCCCTCAGAAATGGGCGACTGTGCCGTTGAAAAGTAAGCCGCTTTCGATTGAATCAGCCTGAACTGCTTTTCATCCTGACCTATGCGGTCATTTTGCTTATCAATTTAGCCTTCTACGGCTATATGTTACGGTTGGTCTTCCATAAGCCAGTAACTCCCCCCTTTTCGAAACATCAGCCGGTCTCGATCATTCTTTGCGCAAAAAATGAAGTGGAAAACCTTCGTCAGCATCTGCCCCTGCTTCTAGAGCAAAGACATCCACAATTTGAGATCGTGTTGATCAACGATGCATCTAGTGACGGTAGCGGGGCTTTGATGGACGAATTTGCAAGCCGTAATGAGCAAATACAGGTGGTTCATGTGGAGAATAATGAAGCCTTTTGGACCAGTAAAAAATATGCGCTTACGCTAGGCATTAAACGAGCGAAGTACGATCATTTACTGTTTACCGACGCTGATTGTCGGCCCAATTCAGAACAGTGGCTGGAAGCTATGACCCGGCCCCTGGCCTCCCCAGACAACGATCTGGTACTTGGCTATGGCGGATACGAAAGCCGGCCCGGCTTATTGAACGCACTCATCCGCTATGAGACCCTACTGACCGCAGCCCAGTACTTGGGCTATGCACTGCACGGCAATGCCTATATGGGAGTGGGACGTAATCTGGCTTACAAGGCCTCGCTCTTCTATAAGCATAACGGTTTTGTGGATCATATTAAAGTAGCCGCAGGAGATGATGATCTCTTTGTCAATCAGGCGACCAATGCCTCCAATACAGCTGTGGTCATCGCCCCGGAAGCCTTCACCTATTCCAAACCTAAAACCACCTGGAAGTCCTGGATACTGCAGAAACGCCGGCATATTGGCGTGGCCGGGCATTACGCAATCAAACATAAACTAAGTTTGGGGCTGTTCTTTGTTACCCAATGGCTCAGTGTGTTTGGATGGATCCTACTACTCTTGTGTAGTGACCAACCACTCCTAATCCTTGGATTAGTAGGAGTAAGATATCTGGTAGTGATGCTCGTACTCGGAGCTATGGCTAAAAAACTGAAGGAGAATGCATTGATTCCCCTAATTCCGATTTACGAATGGCTGATCATCTGCATGCAATGGTTTATCTTTATAAAGAATATCATTCATAAGCCGGTGAGGTGGAAGTAAAACAAGACATCATTCAATACCATATTGAGCATGCTCTTGCCGGAGCTCAAAAATCATTTCGCTTTTTATTGAACACCTATTGGGATGAGCTTTATCATTTCCAACTGAAGCGCGCGGGTGATCCTTATGAGGCGGAGGAAATTACGATACAAGCTTTCGCGAAAGCGTTCGAGAAATTAGAACAGTACGACACTAGCTTTCAATTCAATACCTGGCTGCTGACCATCTCTAAGCATATTCAAATCGATCTGGCCCGGAAGAAAAAATCCGATTGTATGGAGCTTACGGTTTCCAATGGAATTAAGCGCTGTTGCGAATTGGAAAATGAAGATCCAAGTCCGGAAGATCTACTGATTGCGCAGCAAGATCACAATCAGCTGCAACACCACCTACGCAAACTCCCTTGCCACTATCGGCAAATTCTCTGGCAGCGCTATTTTAAGGAGTACTCGTATAAAGAACTCGCTCGTGCCAATGACGAGTCACTGAGTGCCGTTAAAGTAAAAGTTTTCCGAGCAAAACGTATCTTGGCCGACTCAATCAAGGAATTACATTGAATCGATTTTTAAAAAAATTAGGTCCGGGTCTCATCTTTGCCGGGGCTGCCATCGGGGTTTCTCATCTCGTTCAAAGCACACGAGCCGGAGCCGATTTTGGGCTCGGACTGGTCTGGGCGCTTCTGCTGATCAATTTGATCAAATATCCGTTTTTCCAATTTGGCCCTCGCTATGCTGCAGCTACCGGAAACAGTCTGCTGGTGGGTTATAAGCGACTTGGTAAAGGTGTTCTGATCGCCTACATTGGTTTGACGCTGCTCACCATGTTCACCATACAAACGGCAGTGACCATTGTCACTGCAGGAATCGCGGTATACCTCTTTGGAGACATGGCCAGCATTAGCCTCTGGAGTGTGATCATTACCCTGCTTTGCGCCAGCATCCTGATCATTGGGAAATATCATTTTCTAGACAAGGCGATGAAGTTTATCATTCTCCTGCTCACCGTGAGCACAGTCCTCGCTGTGGGCTTCGCCTTTGGAGAAAGCACTACCGTGCTCAGTCTCCAGCAAATCATACCCAACAATGCTCTCGAAATAGGCTTTTTGATTGCTTTTATGGGTTGGATGCCTGCCCCACTGGACATCTCCATTTGGCATTCGCTATGGACGCGCGAAAAGCAGAAAACCGAAGAGCGACATACCAAAAACTCCCTGTTTGATTTTGATATAGGCTTTGTAGGCACAGTTTTTCTCGGGCTCTGTTTTATGCTGCTAGGCGGTCTGGTCATGTTTGGATCAGGAACTTCCTTTTCTTCCAGTGGTGGGGTCTTTGCCGGGCAGTTGGTCGAGATGTACACCTCCAGTCTGGGAAGCTGGGCCTATTGGATTATTGGAGCAGCAGCTCTGACGACCATGTTCAGTACTACCCTGACCACCCTGGACGGCTCCCCGCGGGTGATGGACGAGGCGATCAGCCTACTCCGAAATAAGCCTGCGAATCTGGGCTACTCCTTGTGGTTAGTAGTGCTGGTCACGGGCACCATTATTATCCTGTTCTTCTTCACTAATGAAATGGGGCTGCTGGTGCAAGTGGCTACCGTAGTTTCCTTTCTGACGGCTCCTTTTTATGCGATTTGTAATTACCTGTCCATGACCTCCGCTGAAGTTCCCGAGCAGGATCAACCCGGCCGCGGTCTGCGTCTGTTGAGCCTAATCAGCATTCTCCTACTTATTGCATTTAGCTTTTGGTACCTCACCACCTTATAGCCGTTAACGAATAGGGATAGGATTCGGGAATTCTTTTGCTGTATCGTATCTTTGTACCCACAAGAAAAGCTATGGAAACAGAAACTGGTGCAGTCCCTAAACGTCAGCCAAAACCCAAGTGGTTACGTGTCAAATTACCTACAGGTAAAAAGTACACCGAATTACGCAGTTTGGTCGATAAATACGATCTGCATACCATTTGTACCTCGGGCAGTTGTCCCAATATGGGCGAATGCTGGAGCGAGGGAACGGCAACGTTTATGATCTTAGGGAACATCTGTACCCGCTCTTGTGGATTTTGCGGAGTGAAAACCGGTCGGCCGGAAACGGTTGATTGGGAAGAGCCCGAAAAAGTGGCGCGATCCATAAAATTGATGAAGATCAAGCATGCGGTTCTTACTTCCGTGGACCGTGATGATTTGAAAGACATGGGATCGATCATATGGGCAGAAACGGTACGTGCGGTACGCCGCATGAATCCGGAAACTACTCTGGAAACCTTGATCCCCGATTTTCAAGGCGTTACTAAAAACATCGATCGGATTGTCGAAGTAAGTCCGGAAGTGGTTTCCCACAATATGGAAACCGTAAAACGATTGACTCGCGAGGTTCGCATCCAGGCGAAGTACGAGCGCAGCCTCGAAGTGTTGCGTTACTTAAAGCAAGAAGGAATTAACCGAACCAAGTCCGGGATCATGCTCGGATTGGGAGAACAGGAAGAAGAAGTCCTTCAAACCATGGAAGATTTGCGCGAGGCTCAGGTAGACGTGGTCACCATCGGCCAATACCTTCAACCTTCTAAACGCCATCTGCCGGTCAAACAATTCATCACGCCTGATCAGTTCAAAAAATACGAAGAAGCCGGTCTGGCCATGGGCTTCCGGCACGTGGAGAGTGGCGCCTTAGTGCGTTCTTCATACAAAGCTCACAAGCACATCCTCTAATCTAAAAGACAGTATACCATGGCTCAAAAACAATTGAGGATAGGGATCAATGGCTTTGGACGTATTGGAAGACGAGTATTCCGACTGATGGCTGATGATTCCCGCTTTAAAGTGGTTGCGATCAATGACGTTGTATCAGCCGCTACCCTCATTCATTTGTTGAAGTATGACAGTATACACGGTATCTTCCAAGAAGATTTTGAAGCTACCGAAACGGGTTTCCAATGGTCCGGTGGCGCTGTACGTGTTACGCAGATCCCCACTCCGGGACAGATTCCGTGGAGCGAAGAGCAAGTAGATGTCGTAGTCGAATGCAGCGGGAAATTTAAAAACCGTACGAGTTTACAGGGGCATTTGCAGCAAGGGGTGCAAAGGGTTATTCTCTCCGTTCCACCGGACGATGACTCAATCCCAACTGTAGTCATGGGAGTGAATGATGATCAGCTTCAGGAAGAGGCTTTGATCATTTCCAACGCCTCCTGCACCACAAATAACGCCGCCCCCATGATCCAGGTCGTACGCGAACTGTGCGGAGTGGAAGCCGCCTACATCACCACCGTACACAGCTACACCACCGATCAAAGTCTACACGATCAACCGCATCGCGATTTGCGCCGCGCCCGAGCCGCCGGTCAAAGCATCGTACCGACCACCACAGGAGCCGCCAAGGCCCTCACGAAGATCTTTCCCGATTTAGCCAGCACCATTGGAGGTTGCGGCATTCGGGTTCCTGTGCCCAACGGTTCGCTTACAGATATGACCTTAATGGTTAAGGAGAACACCACGATAGAAGCGGTTAATGCAGCTTTCGCGAAAGCGGCCGAAGGTTCCTCAAAAGGACTTTTAGAATACACTGAAGTACCACTGGTTTCGGTCGACATCATTGGAAATACCCACTCCTGCGTCTTTGATGCACAGATGACCTCGGTCATTGGGAAGATGGTCAAGCTGATCGGTTGGTACGATAACGAAACTGGCTACGCCATGCGGATTATCGATTTAATTTCCCGCGTTTCACTAGAATAGCTATATTTAGCCAGATTACTGACCCTTATGCGAGCATTTTTAGGCGTATTTATCTCTTTGTTTTTCCTGCTGTTCAGCAGCCTTGGACAAGCGCAACAGAAGACGCAAATAGAGCAAGTCAATGCACAAATTGACTCTTTGCTCTCTGCTGCTGTGGTCAATATCGAAAATTTAAACTACGAAAAGTCTTTGATTACGCTGGAACAGGCGCGCGATCTGGCCCAACGTATCGATAACAAAAAACGAGAAGGAAGTACGAGTACGACCCTGGCGCTGTTGTATTACCAAATGGGTGATTACGATAAGGCCAGCCTGGAGAGTGTACGTGCTATGGGGCTGCTCAATGAGATCGGCGAAGAAATTGGTCTGGCCAACAGTTACCTCATCTATAGTCAGGTCCAGTTGAGTACCGGCGACTATGAAAAAGCAGGGGATTATCTGGATCGTGCAGAGATCATTTTTGAAAAAGAAAATGATCGCCTGGCTCTGGCCAAGGTCTATAAAGCCAAAGGGGACCTTAGGAGTAATTTAGAAGATCGGGAAGCGGCTATTCTGTACTACGATAAGGCCATTGATATTTTTACCACGGAGGATAAAAAATACTTACTGGCCAAAACCTCCGTCGATAAAGCTCAGGTGCTTGTCGTCATGGAGTACTTTGATCAAGCCAAAACGGTGATCGATGGTGCTTTTGAATTGAGTAAATTGAATAATTTCCCGCGATTGGAAGCAGAGAGCCATCGTATACTAAGCGTGATCGCCAACAGCAAGGGAGACTACGAACAAGCGTTCACCAATCTGCAGGCCTATTACGCCCGCCTGGCTAAAATTGAAGAACAGACCCAGGCCTATCTGGAATTACCTCCGGCAACCGCCATGGACCTGGCCGAAAAGAATGCCATAATTGCCAATCTGAACAGCAAAGGGATGGCTACTGAACGTACGGTAGAAGTGGGCAAGCTGACCACGGTGCTGGGGATCGCATTGTTGACCATCTTATCGTTGCTGATTCTCTCTTTGTACAAGAATAACAACCTACGGGCAAAAGCCAATGAGCTGCTGCAAGCGAAGAACTCTGAGTTGATCATCGCTAAAGAAAATGCTGAAAAGGCTTCTCAGGTCAAAGCCCAATTCCTATCCACCATCACCCATGAATTGCGTACTCCTATGTATGCCGTAACCGGGCTGACTCATTTACTGCTTTCTGAGAATCCAACGGAAGAACAGAAAAAGCACCTGGATTCGTTGAAATTCTCGGGTGAATATTTGCTATCGCTCATTAATAACATCCTGGATCTCAATAAACTGGAGGCAAGCAAAGTCGAGGTAGAACAAACTCCGTTTAATCTTCGAAAACGCATTGACGACGTATTATTTGCGCTGGAAAAATCGGCTCAGGATAAAGGGAATCGCTTTGAATTGGAATTCGATAAGGCTATTCCAGATGAGGTGATTGGCGATCCATTGATGATCTCTCAGATCCTTATCAATTTGGTTGGGAATGCCGTCAAATTCACCAGTGACGGTACCGTTTCCATACGGGTGAATATTGTCAATAAAACCGACAAAGATGTGGTGCTCCATTTCGAAGTGGAAGACACCGGAGAAGGCATCTCCAAAAAGAAGCAAAAGAATATATTCCAAAACTTCACCCAAGGCTCCGTACAGGTCAATCGTAAGTTTGGGGGTACCGGTCTTGGACTCTCCATCGTCAAGAACCTGCTTGATCTGGTGGGCAGTCGTATCATGCTGGAAAGTACCCTGGGCAAAGGATCCATCTTTGCTTTTGACATTAAATACGGTCTGACCAAGTCGAACGCTAAGGAAAATCCACACGGCATCATTTACGATGTGGATTATGTGGCCTTAGAAGGAAAACACATCCTGGTGGTAGAGGACAACAAAATCAACCAGATGATCACCAGAAAAATTCTGGAAAAGAATAAGTTGAGCTGTGATGTAGCGGATAATGGTGAGATTTCGGTCGAGAAGGTCCGTAACGAATCCTATGACCTGGTGTTGATGGATATTCACATGCCGGGGATCAGCGGTATTGAGGCCACAGAGCAGATTCGACAGTTTGACAAGGAGATTCCCATCCTTGCCCTGACCGCGGTAACTATTGACGAGAATATCGATGACTTTTACGTTGCCGGTTTTAATGACATCATCCCTAAGCCCTACAAGGTGGAGGAATTCTTTGCGAAGATCTACAAGGCGCTCAAGAATAAAAAGGTGGTCGCTTAATCCAGCGATTGCTTGACGTAATCCAAAATCATAGAATCCAATGTGGCACCCCCTTGCAGGAACCGCACTTGCATGGGCAGATAATACATGCTCGGATGGTCTGAGGCGATACTTTCGAGCCGCATAAAATCTTTTTCTGTAGTCAAAATCCAGGGTGCATTTCGTATGCTTTGCAGTTCGCTTTCGCGAAAGCGATGATGGTCCGGAAATTCCCAATGGTCAAAATGTAGTCCTGCTTCTTTGAGTTTTCGCACCAAAGGCCGGGCATCGGCAATGCCTGTAACCAGGGTAAAATGGTCCGGTAGATCAGAAAAGGCCAACTGCTGCTTTCCGTTGGTCACCTGTTCGGGATATTCAATACCGGACAGGAAGACCGGCAGACCGGAATAATCGCTGACCCGATCCAATATTCGCTGCTGTTCTGACCTAGGCAGATCTAAAGGACACTTGGTCACCACCACTGCATCAGCGCGTCGCACTCCGCGTCTAGGTTCGCGTAAGTTTCCCGCAGGCAGGACCACATCATCGAGAAAGAGCTCATTGTACTTGGTCAGCACTATCGAAAATCCGGGTTGGATCTTCCGGTGCTGAAAGGCATCATCCAGAAGGATCAATTCAGGATCGTGATCCTGACGCAGTTTGCTGATACCAGTCCGCCGATCTTCACAGACGGCTACTCTTATTGCCGGAAATTTCCGGGCGTACTGCAAGGGTTCATCCCCCACTTCCTGGGCCGTACGTGTTGAATTCACCTGTTGATATCCCTTAGTGTTTCTTCCATAGCCTCTGCTGAGCACGGCTAACTGACGATCACGCAACAAACGGATTAAATATTCGGTCATTGGGGTTTTACCGGTACCTCCGGTACTCAGGTTACCCACGCAGATCAAGGGTAAGGCATAGGAAGTGCTGCTCCAGATATTCTGATCGTAGAGCCAATTTCGCGTAAGCGTAATCAGATAATAGACCGCAGAGAATGGAAGAAGCAATTTGCGCCAGTTGCTCATAGGACGAAGGTATAATTTTTATCTTTACGCAAAAGACAAGGAATGACCGTAAACGAGGTAAGTCAGGCTTTAAATCAATGGGCTCCGCTGCATTATGCAGAAGATTTTGATAATGTAGGATTACTGGTTGGCGACCCTCAGCAGGAAGTCCGGGGCATACTGATCACCTTAGACACCCTGGAAAGCGTGGTTCAAGAGGCCATTGATCGAGACTGTAATTTGATAGTGAGTTTTCATCCCATCATTTTTTCGGGCATTAAGCGATTTAACGGGCAGGACTATGTGAACCGTACGGTGATCAAAGCCATACAGCATAATATCGCTATCTATGCCATTCATACGGCTTTGGACAATGTGCCGCACGGAGTAAGCAAAGGCATGTGTGATCGATTGGGCCTGATTCAGCGCCGGGTATTGATGCCCAAAAAAGGGCAACTTTTGGAATTGACAACCTATGTTCCCCACGATCAGCTGGAGAGCTTGCGCAAGCAATTATTTGAGGCTGGAGCCGGAGCTATTGGCCACTATGAAGAATGCAGCTTTAACGTGCAAGGCACAGGGACCTTCAAACCCGGCCAGGAAAGTAATCCAACCCTAGGCACCCAAGGAGAATTGCATGAAGAACCGGAAACCAAACTCAGCGTGGTGCTCGATCGCAAAGATCGCGGTCGGGTGTTGAGTGCTCTGAAGAAAGCACATCCCTATGAAGAGGTCGCTTATGAACTAATCGCTCTAGAAAATGAACAGCAGCATCTGGGCATGGGAATGATTGGAGCCCTGGAAAACCCGGTCGCAGAAACCGATTTTCTGGAAAAGGTGAAAAAACAGTTTCAATGCGGCGGGATACGACACAGTGCTTTACGCCATAAACCGGTGCAACAGGTGGCGGTGTTAGGCGGGAGCGGAAGCTTTGCCATTGAGGCCGCAAAGCGCGCCGGAGCTGACGTCTTGATCACGGCAGATCTCAAGTACCATCAGTTTTTTCAAGGGGATGAGCAACTCCTGCTGATCGATATTGGACACTATGAAAGTGAGCAGTTTACAAAAAACGTCTTAGAGCAATTTCTTAAGGAAAAATTCCCTAATTTTGCAATCCTTTTATCAATAGAAAATACGAATCCTGTTAACTACCTATAAGTATGGCTAAGAAGACTGATGTAAGTGTCGAAGAAAAACTGAGAGCGCTTTACGATTTGCAATTGATCGATTCCCGCGTGGACAAGATCAGAAATGTACGTGGTGAGTTGCCTTTGGAGGTTGAAGACCTGGAAGATGAAGTAGCCGGACTCAGCAAACGCATTGAAAAGCTGGAAGGTGAATTGAGTTTGATTGAAGATCAGATCAAAGCCAAGAAGATTCAGATTGAAGAATCGAAAATGATCATCAAAAAATATGCGGAACAGCAAAAGAACGTACGGAACAACCGGGAGTTCAATGCATTGAGCAAAGAGATCGAATTTCAGGAATTAGAAATTCAATTGGCTGAAAAGAACATTAAAGAGTTCAAGGCTCAGATCGAACAAAAGAAAGAAGTGATCGATTCTACCAAAGAGCGCCTGGACGAACGTAGCAAGCACCTGAAACACAAAAAAGAGGAGCTGGACGAAATTCTTGCGGAAACTGAAAAAGAAGAAAAAGAATTGCTGAAAAAGAGCGGTGAGTTCGAAAAGCAAATTGAAGAACGTTTGATCAAAGCTTACAAGCGTATCCGATCTAATGTACGCAATGGCCTTGCCGTCGTGCCTATTGAAAGAGGAGCCTCCGGAGGTTCATTCTTTACCATTCCTCCGCAGGTACAGGTAGAAATTGCTTCCCGCAAAAAGATCATCACTGATGAACACAGTGGACGTATCCTGGTGGACGAGCAATTGGCCAATGAAGAAACAGAAAAAATGGAAAAGCTCTTTGCTAAGATCTAAAATCCATTGAGAATAGACATAACCCCGATAGTTCGGGGTTTTTTTATGCCCTGTTTTGGAGAAGATTAACAGGCTTTTAGTAAGGCTTTGTGGAAGTACTGACTACCTTTAAAACAAAAAAAAGACGATGAAATCCCTATTCATATCCCTACTCTTTCTCCTGGGTGCAGCCTCCTGTCAAGAGGCGCCTCAAACTCAAAAAGAAACCATGGCTCTGCAAGCTCCGGTGCAACAAGAACCGATTAATGGCTTGCAACGCGCCTATTTTGCCAGTGGATGCTTCTGGTGTGTAGAACATATTTTCGAAAGTGTTAAGGGCGTTGAGGAGGTCATCAGCGGTTATGCAGGTGGCACTCAAAAAAATCCTACCTATAAAGAAGTAAGTTATGGTCGCACCGATCATGCAGAAGCCGTAGAAATCTATTACGATCCTAAGGTAATCTCCTTTGAAACTTTGGTCAAGGTATTCTTCGGCTCTCACAATCCGACCACCTTAAACCGACAGGGGCCAGATCGCGGACCCCAATACCGTTCCATAGCCTTTTATCAGAATGAAGAAGAAAAAAAGATAATAGAAGCAGCGATCGAGCGTTTGAATACAAGCACTTATGATGGTCAGATCGTGACTGAAGTTCAGCCTTTTCAAAAATTTTGGGAAGCAGAAGATTACCATCAGGACTATAAAAAGAACAATCCGAACAATTCGTACATTCGAAATGTTTCTGTACCGAGATATAAACGCTTTGCCCGGGAATACCCGGAACTACTAAAAGAAGATGCGCATTAAGAACTATTTTATTCTTTTAATTCTTTCCGCAGCAATGTCCGGTACTACGATGAACGCCCAATCTTTAAAAGAATACCTGTGGAAAAATCGATTGATTTTACTCCTTGCTGACGAGTTTGAGGAGGAGGCGGTCCAGAATCAGCTCTCCCTGCTGCTCAATGCCTCTGAAGGCCTTGACGAACGTGATATCAAAATTCTGATCGTAGGTCGTAAAGAGGTCTTCAACATCACAAAGACGGTACAGACGCAACTCAAGCCACAAGAAATCCTGACTGAATTTCAGATCATGCCCAATTTTGAAGGGATCTTGTTGATCGGTAAAGACGGCACGCCCAAGCACCAAGCGGAGTTTCCCTGCAATCCAGCCATGCTTTTTGATATTATTGACAGCATGCCCATGCGTCAAGCCGAGATGAATAAAGGATAATCCTGTTTCACGCCCTTTCAGCCGTTTTCTTTTTCTACACCAATTCTCTTGCTCTAACGCTATTGACCGAGTACCTCATAGCTTATCCTTCACATTAAAATAACGTTCGCAGACCTCCATTTACCAAAGGTTTAACAGCCTTTACTGCAGCGGCTCCTTATTTTTAAGAAAAAAATTTAGCTATGAAGACTGACCAACCCCTTTTACAATCGATACAATTAGGTGCTCATCAACTTAAAAATCGAGTAGTCATGGCGCCCATGACCCGAAATCGAGCCGACAATCCCGATTGCGCACCTACACAACTGCATGCAACCTACTACGCTCAACGGGCAGGTGCAGGCCTAATCATCTCCGAAGGATCTCAAGTTTCTAAACGGGCCCGCGGTTACATTCACACCGCAGGTATACACAGTCGGGCTCAAATTGAAGGTTGGAAAGATGTGACCCGTGCCGTGCATGATAAGGACGGAAAGATCTTTTGTCAATTATGGCATGTAGGCGCGATCTCCCACCCTGATTTTCACGATGGTAACAAGCCCATAGCCCCCAGCGCGGTCAACCCCAATACGCAATGTTATACGGCCTCGGGATTCAAAGATACCGTCGAACCTAAAGCAATGACACTGGAAGAAATTCAGGAAACTGAAGATGAGTTCTACTACGCAGCCATGAACGCCAAAGAAGCAGGTTTCGATGGTATCGAGATCCACGCCAGCAATGGCTATATCTTCCATCAATTCTTCAACAGTATTGCTAATGTACGGGAGGATGACTTTGGGGGCAGTATTGAAAATCGCTGCCGTTTCTTTTTCAATGTATTGGAACGACTTCGCAAGGTTTGGCCGGAAAACTGTATGGGCGTCCGATTGAATCCATCTTTGCACGGTGATTTTGGAATCACTGCAACCGAAGACACCATGGCTACTTTTGACTACATCATTAAGAAACTAAACGAGTACGATTTAGCCTATTTGCACCTGAGCGAACCATTTACCGATGTGAGTGATGTCGACTTTCTGGACAGTGAAATCGCCAAGCGCTATCGACCCATCTACTCCGGTTCTCTGATGATCAACAATGGTTTTGATAAGGAAAGTGGGAACGAAGTTATTGCCAAGGAACATGCTGATCTGGTTTCTTTTGGAAAGCTCTTTATCAGTAATCCGGATCTGCCGCATCGCTTTGAAGTGGATGCACCCATGGCTGACTGGGACCAGGATACCTTTTACGCTCAAGGTCCGGAGGGTTATATCGACTATCCTACTTACGAGCAGGAAAAACAAAATGCCTGATGCAGGAATTAGAACATTTTACCGAAGAAGATCTCAAGCAGTTGCCCTCCCGTTACCGGGCACACTTTATCAACAGCGTAACCGGCTATAAATCGGCTAATCTGATTGGCACACAAGATGAGAACGCCAATGCCAATCTGGCCATCTTTAATTCTGTAGTCCACATTGGCAGTCATCCCGCGCTACTTGGGTTTATTCTGCGGCCGCTCACCGTTCCCAGGCACACCTATTCCAATATAAAGGCCACTAAGACTTTTACGGTGAATCACATCGGCAGCCGATTTATTGAACAGGCCCACCAAACGGCGGCAAGTTATGATGATCAGCAAGATGAATTTGAAGAGGTCAATCTCAAAAAGATGTATTTGGATGATTTCAAAGCGCCCTACGTGGAGGCTAGTATGGTGAAAATGGGATGTACCTATGTCAATGAATATCCCATTGCTGAAAATGGTACCGTCATGATCATCGGTCGTATTGAACACATTTATATAGCGCCTGGTATTCAGCATGCTGACGGATGGTTGCAATTGGATCAGATCGAGACAGCTGTAACTCTAGGTATTGACGGATATGCTCTACCCAAAGTACTTGATCGTTTTAGTTATGCGCAACCCGGACAGGCTCCAAAAAGCATCTTGAATGAAACGAAAAAGTAAAAAAGACCTTCCAACAAAGATCTGCGCCGCCTGCGGACTTCCCTTCACCTGGAGGAAAAAATGGGAACGCGATTGGGAGCAAGTGAAATACTGTTCAGAGCGCTGCAGACGCACAAAAAGTAACACGCACGCCGGAAATCTGGCTTAATTTAAGTTTATGTCCAAACTGATTTGGTTTACCAGCGATTTAAGAACGCACGACAATCACTCGCTACACAAAGCCTGCGAAAGTGATGAGGCTGTGCGGGCCGTGTACTTTTTTGATCCTCGGTACTATCAGGAAGATCGTTTTGGCTTTAAGAAAACAGAGCGTTTTCGCGCTCAGTTCATTCGCGAAAGCGTGGCGCAGCTGGAACAGCACCTAAAGAAGTTAAACATTCCCTTGTTTATCTATCACGAACAACCCGAGCAGCGACTACCGAAATTGGTAGAAGAGCATCACATTGATCATCTATTTCTTCAAAAAGAATGGACCCAAGAGGAAGTGGATATTCGGGCCGCTGTGCAACAGGCACTGCCTGATTCGCTCACGTGGACAGAACAGTACGATCAGTTTCTATTTCATCCTGACGATATTCCCTACTCTGACTTCTCTAAGATTCCACAGGTATTTACCCAGTTCCGCAAGAAATGTGAAAAACAATGCACGGTACGTACTCCCCTACCCGTTCCTGAATCCCGACCTCAGGAACATTGGATGGAGACTAGAACCTCCATTCCAAGCCTGGAGGATCTGGGTCTGAGCTCCTTTGAGCAAGACCCACGTAGCGCTTTCCCTTTCGAAGGCGGAGAACAGGCTGCCTGGGACCGTCTTCGGGAATATTTCTGGAACACCAAGAAACTGGCTTACTACAAAAAGACACGTAATGGCCTGGTGGGTAAAGATTACAGTTCGAAATTTTCTGCCTGGCTGGCGCAAGGCTGTATCTCGGCTCCGGCCATCTATCAACAGGTCAAGAAATTTGAAAAAGAAGTCAAAAAGAATCAGGACACCTACTGGCTCATTTTTGAACTGATCTGGCGGGACTATTTTAAATACGTCTCCCTCAAACACGGTAATGCGATTTTTCATTTGGGCGGAATTCTTGAAAAGGACTACAACTGGGCAGACACCCAGGCCGCTCGGAAGGAATGGATTGACGGGAAGACCAAATACGACTTCGTTAACGCCAATATGCGGGAGATTGCCAAGACCGGATTCATGTCTAATCGGGGACGGCAAAATGTAGCCAGTTTTTGGGCCAAAGAACTCAATCAGGACTGGCGCGTGGGAGCGGCTTACTTTGAGAGTATGCTCATTGACTATGATGTCCATTCCAACTGGGGCAATTGGATGTATAATGCCGGAGTGGGTAACGATCCTCGTGACCGTAAATTCAATATAGAAAGCCAGGCAGAACGCTATGACGGTGATGGGAAATACCGCCGACTCTGGCTTCAGGAATCCTTAGAACTTTGATGCATGAAAACTTTACGCCTGATCCTGGGGGATCAACTCAATCACAAACATTCCTGGTACGACGATCCTAATGAGGAAGTGACCTACTTCATGGCTGAAATGCGCCAGGAAACCGATTATACCAAACACCACATCCAGAAAGTGGTCGCTTTTTTTGAAAGCATGCGAAATTTTGCCGATTGGCTGGAAGAGCGCGATCATCAGGTTGTGTTTTACACCCTCGATCATAAGGAGAATACCCAAGACTTAATTCAAAATATCGAAAACCTGATCGCAAAGGAAGGCTTTGAAAAATTCGAGTATCAATTGCCTGATGAATATCGGTTGGACGAACAGTTGTCCAGCTTTCGCGAAAGCGCATCCATTGAGGTGGAAGCCTTCGACACCGAACACTTCCTGACCAGCCGCACCGATCTGGCCGAATTCTACGAAGGTAAAAAACAGTACACCATGGAGTATTTCTACCGCAAGATGCGTAAGCAATACGACATCATGATGGTCAACGACAAGGACCCGGAAGGCGGGAAGTGGAACTTCGATAAGAGCAATCGGAAAAAATGGACTGGTGATCCAGAGATCCCTCACGAGCGTGGCTTTCGAAAAGATGTTTCAGAGACGGTGAAGCGCATCAAAGACCACGGAGTCGAAACTATAGGACATATCGAAGAAACTCAATTCAGCTGGCCTACCTCCCGGGAAGACAGCCTGAGCGTACTCAATTACTTCTGCAAGCATCTATTGGTGCATTTTGGTGATTATCAGGACGCCTTGCATACCGATCAGAAATTCCTTTTCCACAGTCGGCTCTCCTTCGCCATGAACAGTAAAATGCTCCATCCCATGGAGGTGATGGAAAGTGTGATCAGCCAGTGGCGCTCTAACAAAGAGGAGATTGATATCAGTCAGGTAGAAGGTTTCGTGAGGCAAATTTTGGGTTGGCGGGAGTACATGCGCGGCATCTATTGGAAAGAAATGCCGGGCTACCGTCGTTCGAATCGACTGGACAATCAGAACCAACTCCCCGATTTCTACTGGACCGGTGACACCAAAATGAATTGCATGAGTCATGCCATCAAGCAGAGCCTGAATGAAGCCTATGCCCATCACATCCAGCGTTTGATGATCACCGGAAACTATGCTCTGCTCACCATGACCCATCCTGACGAGGTCGAAGAATGGTACTTGGGCATTTATATCGACGCCATTCAATGGGTAGAAATGCCCAATACCCGGGGCATGAGTCAATTTGCTGACGGAGGCATTGTAGCCACTAAACCTTATGTATCCAGTGGCAGCTACATCAATAAAATGAGCAACTTCTGCAAGTCTTGCGAGTACAGTGTAAACAAGAAGACCGGTGAGAACGCCTGTCCGTTTAACAGCCTATACTGGAATTTTTTGGATGAGAAAAAGGAGCATTTTGAGGACAATCAACGGATGAACATGATGATGTCTATGCTGGAAAAGAAAGATAAAGATGATCTGGAGGCCCTAAAAAAGCGGGCTCAGGACATCATTAAAAATCCGGGGAACTATTAAGAAATCCTTGGGAGGAGGCTATAATTTACTGTTAAGGAACAGCGTATTGCGAAAAACAAGATTTACCTTAGAGTAAACTTTAACACCTTAACCATGAGTAATTTAATCACCATCATTATCGCAATCTGTATCATTGGCTGGCTACTGGGCTATTTCGCTTTTAGTTTAGGCGGCTTTATCCATTTGTTGCTAGTTCTTGCCGTTATTGGTATCTTATACCGTCTTGCTACAGGACGGAAACTGTAGTTCACCATTAAAACCAATAGATATGAAGCGCATTTTTTTAATTCTTTTCGTGGCTGGATTGATGACCACCAGTTTCACGAGCTGTCGAGAACAAAGTACTGCCGATAAGGTAGAAGAGGCTGCTGAAGATGTTGGCGACGAAGTAGAAGACGCCGCCGATGATCTCGACGCCGATTAGAGACAAAACCCGCTGAAAAGCGGGTTTTTTTATGCATTGTCCGCTCCCATGGGTCTCCTTTAAATTTTAAAAGTATTGCGTAAATTTAAAGATGCAATGCACCCTACCCAGCCTCAAAGAAATTCCGCAACTGGCTCATGTTCCCGATGAGCAATTGGATTGGTTGCTCTCTAAATCGGAGCATCTGCTCTTAAAAAAAGGCGATTATATCTTCAAACGCGGTGATGACATTGATAAAATGATCATTCTCGTCAAAGGAGAAGTGGCCATTAAGATCGAGCAAAACGGCAGTTACCGACAAATAGCCACCATTGAGGAAAAAGGGTTCTCCGGACTCCTGCCCTATTCCCGGGCCAGTTCTGCCTTGGGTTTTGGAGAGGTGCTCAGAGAATCACATGCGCTGATCCTGCATGAAGATCATTTCAGAACCATGACGACGACCCACTATGAACTCACCGAGGCTCTGGTGCATGTGATGTCATCCCGCGTTCGCGAATTTGCCAAACGAGACGTACAAGAGGAGAAAATGATGGCTTTAGGTAAGCTCTCGGCCGGACTCGCCCATGAGCTCAACAATCCGGCATCGGCCATGGTACGCTCGGCCAAAGAGCTCAAGCGCCATCTGGTGAAGGGTCCGGAAAAGTTCAAACAGATCATCATGATGCGCCTGGAGCCCAAACAGGTTGATACCGTCACCGAACTGATTTTCTCCAAGCTTAACGAGCGTCCTGAAAATAAAATGAAGTTGCTCGAACGCAACGAGAAAGAAGACGAACTGACGGAATGGCTGGAAGAGCAAGAAGTGGAACAGGCTTATGCATTGACTGAAACGCTGGTCGATTTCTGTATGGGCGTTCCGGACATGAAACAGATCAAAGCTGAAGTTGGCGATGACGCTTTCCCTATGGTGGTCGAATGGATCGAAAATACCCTGACCACAGAAAAGATGGTATCAGAAATAGAAGAAGCCTCTGATCGTATCGCCAATTTGGTGAGCTCGATCAAGACGTACACCCACATGGACCGAGCCAAGGAAAAGTCGCCGGCAGATGTTCACGAAGGCCTAAAAAGTACGCTTACCATGCTCAAGCATCAATTAAAAAAGAAAAATATTCAACTGGATAAGCAGTTTGACGAAACCCTGGAACCCATTTCCATTTTCGTATCTGCCATTAATCAGGTGTGGACCAATCTGATCGACAATGCGATTGATGCTATGGATGAGGGAGGTACGCTCAAGATCACCACCCTGAAGGAGCACGACTCCCTTCGGGTAGATATAGCCGATGATGGAAGTGGAATACCGGAAGAAGATATCGATCGCATCTTTGATCCCTTCTACACCACAAAAGCTGTAGGCAAAGGCACCGGTATGGGACTGGAGGTTGTTCAACGGATCGTCAGACAACACCAGGGCAGCATTAAAGTAAAATCAAAACCCGGCGAGACCGTTTTCACGGTTTGTTTGCCGTACGAAACCAGGAACACATGAAACCGATTACCGATATACAAGGCCGATGGAAGTTAAACAATGGCGTGGACATGCCCTACTTGGGTCTGGGCGTTTATCAGGCTGATGATGGGCAGGAAGTAGTGGATGCCATTCAGTATGCGCTCGACGCCGGCTACCGCAATATCGACACCGCAAGCATCTACAAAAATGAAGAAGGCGTGGGTCAGGGCTTTCGCGAAAGCGGCTACGCCCGGGAAGACGTCTTCATTACCTCAAAAGTATGGAATACAGATCAGGGCTATAATAACACCCTGGATGCCTTCGAGGCTAGTCTGGAACGCCTGCAATTGGACTATCTGGATCTCTATCTGATCCATTGGCCGGTGTCCGGCAAATACAAAGACACCTGGAGAGCTTTGGAGCATCTTTATAAAGAAGAGAAAGTAAGGGCCATAGGTGTCAGCAACTTCATGCAGGACCATTTGGAAGATTTATTGAGTACCGCAACGATCATCCCCATGGTCAATCAATTGGAATTTCATCCTTTTCTGGTACAGCAATCCCTGATCGATTATTGCCACGCCCATAAGATCCAATACCAAGCCTGGTCCCCTTTGATGCAAGGCAAAGCCTTTCATCAGGATGCTTTCGACGCGATAGCGAAGCAGTACGACACCAGTGTGGCTCAACTTATTTTGCGATGGAGCCTGCAAAAGGGCGTCATGTCCATCCCTAAATCGACCAATAAAAAACACATTGAGAGCAATGCTGATCTGTTCGATTTTGAGATCAGCGAAGCAGACATGCAACGGTTAGATGCTATGGACCGAGGCGAACGCACCGGACCGGATCCACATAATTTTGACTTTTAAAAAAAATGAAAAAACCCATACTATTCGCGATCGATGACGATCCGCAGGTGCTGCGTGCTGTAGCCCGTGATCTCAAACAACGCTACCGCGAAGACTATCGCATCATGAGCACCACCTCTCCACAGGAGGCGCTGGAGGTGTTGAAAGAAATCAAGAAAAAAGGAGAAGCCGTCGCTTTATTCCTAGTGGATCAACGCATGCCTGAAATGTTGGGGGTCGCTTTTTTAGCTTCCGCGAAAGCGTACTATCCCGAAGCTAAGCGGGTGCTGCTTACCGCCTATTCAGATACCGATGCTGCGATCAAAGCAATCAATGAAGTCCAATTGGATTATTACCTGACCAAACCCTGGAATCCACCGGAAGAGAAGCTGTACCCGGTGATCGACGATCAATTGGATGTCTGGCAAATGAATTACCGTCCCGATTTTGAAGGCATTAAAGTGCTTGGGTATCAATACTCGCCCAAATCGCATGACATCAAAGATTTTTTAAGCGCCAATTTATTTCCCTTTCAATGGCTGGATGCGGAGACCAGCGACAAAGCCAAGGAACTCATCAAATTGCACGGGGTCACACCCAAAGACATGCCCGTGGTCACCACCGAAGCGGGGAAGTGTTTTAAAAACCCGTCCATTACCCAGATTGCCGAAGAGCTTGGCCTGAACGTGGAAGCCAAAGAGGATATTTATGATGTGGCTATCATTGGGGCCGGACCTTCCGGTCTTGCGGCCGCTGTTTATGGAGGGAGCGAAGGCCTTAAAACCTTGTTGATCGAAAAGCGAGCCCCCGGAGGACAAGCAGGAAGCAGTTCGCGCATTGAAAATTACCTGGGTTTCCCCAATGGGCTAAGCGGTCAGGAACTCACGCATCGGGCCATCACTCAGGCCAAACGCTTTGGAATTGAATTCTTATCTCCGCGCCAGGTCACGGCCATCAGCGAAAAGAATGGATACAAGAGCCTGACCCTGGATGACGGAAACTGCCTGAGTGCCAAAAGTGTGGTCATCACCACCGGAGTCAATTACCGCAAACTGGATGCAGAGGGAATCGAAGATTTTACGGGAGCCGGAATTTATTATGGCAGTTCGATGACGGAAGCCCAGGCATGTAAGGGTCGGGAGGTCTATATCGTAGGCGGTGGGAACTCCGCGGGCCAGTCGGCAGTCTATCTTTCCAAGTTTGCGAGTAATGTCTATATCGTGGTTCGCAAACCCGACTTGAGCAGCAGCATGTCCTCCTACCTCATCGATCAGATCGAATCTCTGGATAATATTCAGGTCCTGGGAAATACGGAAATCATTAAGGCCATGGGAAAAGAAGATCGGTTATCTGGTTTGGTTTTGGAAAATACGGAAGACCAATCAACACGTGAGGTTGAAGCTCAGGCTCTTTTTATCTTTATAGGAAGCCGACCGTACACCGATTGGATCGAGATGGATATCATCAAAGACGGTCGGGGATTTCTGGAAACCGGAAAAGACCTCGCCCGATACGAGGACTTCAAAAAAATCTGGAAAAAAGATAGAGAGCCCTTTTTATTAGAAACATGCAGTCCGGGCATATTCGCTTCCGGTGACGTACGTGCCGGAGCCATGAATCGGGTAGCTTCAGCAGTGGGTGAAGGAGCGATGGCCATCAAATTTGTACATGAATATTTAGCTGAAATCTAAGACTATGGCACTACCATCTAAAAAATGCGAACACCTGCAAGCCCTGAACCCTTTGTCACTAAAACGGGCACGGACCTATTCATGCGAAGAATGCATCAAAACCGGAGGCGAGTGGGTGCATTTACGCACTTGTCAGAGCTGCGGAATTACCCTCTGCTGTGATTCTTCCCCCAATAAGCACGCCCGCAAACACTTCCATCGGGAGGAACATCCGGTGGTCATTTCGGCGGAACCCGGAGAGTACTGGGCCTGGTGCTATGCAGACAAAACACTACGTGAATTTTAGGGGATGTAAGTTAAACAGGGAAAAATCGACTACCCTTTAATGAAACATCAATTCCAGGAATTTCAAACGGACGCCATTCTAAAAATTGGAGATGAAGAGCTACTGCTCCCCTATCGTAGCAAAAGCAGCTGGAACGGTAACTCCTCCACAAAACTGGATTTCTATACCTTTATCTGGACCCAAGAAAAAAACGTGCGCATTCAGGTGGATAGCGTACCCGAAGTGATCGCTCCACAAACCATAGTCGCGTTAACGCCTTTGCAGTATCTGGAGTATGAATCTCATGAAGAGGATTTAATCGTGTATCAGTTCAATCGGGAGTTTTACTGCATCAAGGATCATGACCGGGAAGTAAGCTGTACCGGACTTTTATTTTTTGGAAATGAACAAGTGCCAAAGATCACTTTGAGCAAAGAAGAACAACATAAATTTACCATGCTTCATCAGGTCCTGCTGGACGAATTGGAAACCGATGATACTATTCAGGGTGAAATGCTGCGTATGTTGGTCAAACGGTTCATCATCAAGACCACCCGCTTACTCAAAAATCAACAACCGGACGAGATCGCCAATACGCCAAAAATGGATCTGGTACGTGCCTACAATATGCTGGTGGAAGAACACTACAAAAATAAGCACGAGGTCAGCGCTTACGCTGATCTCCTGTTCAAAAGCGCAAAGACCCTTTCCAACAGTTTTGCGGCCTATTCACGCTCTCCTTTACAGATCATTCACGATCGGATCGTTTTAGAAGCCAAGCGCCAATTGGCGTATACGGATCGAACGGCCAAAGAGATCGCTTTTGACCTGGGCTTTGACGATCCCTCTCATTTCTCCCGCTTATTCAAGCGTAACACAGGCAGCTCACCCACGGCATTTAAAGCCTCTTTAAGCCAACTTCCTGGCGAGTAGACTGTGCCCTAAATTTTAGTTAGCGAAGCTACTGTGTTTATTCGATCACTACCTGTGGCATTAAGGGGTTCTATTCATGGACTCGGGACGAATTGACATGAGACTGGGAACTTCTGGACGGATTTAAGGGGGTGGCTGTCACGAACTTTGTATTCAACAAAACAAAGATCATGAAAACACTACTTCTCTTTTTCGCCTTACTCCTCTCTAATTTTGCGCTCAGTCAAGACTATCGGGATGAACTTCCGGTCGTTTACATAAAGTCTGTAGCCAGCAGCCCTTTTAGCTTATCGACTTATCATCAGGGTATAGCTTTCCTGCCTACCGAAAGGCTTGGTGCGAAAGCTCCCGAATTCAGAAACCCAATCCGTCAAGTAGGAAACTATGGAGGTATGCTTTACCTAATCGTCAAAACTCAGCAAAGATCACTGACGGAGCTCAGTTACCTTCGCACACTCAGACGAGCCGCCAATCGCAGCGAAACTTTAGCGAAATTCAGACAGTTTTTGAGTACTGAATTTCCTATTTTGGAGAAAGACGAAATCAAGGAAGAAGTGCTGAAAAAGATCTACGGGCATCTACGTCCGCGAACCTTAAATGGCAAACTGGAGGCGCTTCCGTCCGTATTATAGATCAATACCATGTGGAATCTACATAACAAAAAAGCCCTGGTCACCGGAGGATCGAAGGGCATCGGTCGAGCGACGGTCAAAGAATTAGCCCAGTTGGGTGCACAAGTCCTCTTCACTGCGCGCCAGGAAGAGGCAATTGAACGAACCGAGCGCGAACTTCAATCGGAGGGGCTTACGGTTCAGGGAATAATCAACGATGTGGCTCAAGAGACCGATCGACAAGCCCTCTTTGACCGAATCACAACCGACTGGGGGCATCTGGATATACTGGTGAATAATGCAGGGATCAATATCCGCAAAGCTGCCGAAGTTTACACTCAGGACGAGATCAATCAGGTACTTGATATCAATCTGCGCGCTCCTTTTGCCTTGAGCCGATTGCTGTATCCTCTGCTTGCTCAAAGTGGACAAGGCAGTATTATTAATGTCGCATCAGTAGCGGCTTCTCAAGATGTCGGTTCCGGTGCGCCCTACGCCATGTCTAAGTCCGGACTGCTGCAACAAACCCGTAGTCTGGCTGTAGAATGGGCCAAGGATCAAATCCGCGTAAACGCCGTTTCTCCTTGGTACACTAAAACCCCATTGACAGAAGCCGTGCTGACTCAGGACGAACGCATGCGTAAGATTATCGATCGCACCCCCATGAAACGGGTGGCTGATCCGGAAGAAATGGCACGGGTGATCGCTTTCTTGGCTATGGATGCCAGTTCGTACATCACCGGTCAAAATATAGTGGTGGATGGCGGCATGAGCGTGCATGCCCTATAGCGGAAATCTTATAAGCCGAGTAAGGGTAGCGCTTTGATCTGATGATACCGTAAGGCAGCTGCGATGCAGGTTTTGATTGGTTCTCCCGGCAAGGCTTGGTTCAGTTTCGACACGATCGCCCGATTGCCTTCATAGGTCAGCTGCTCCCGAAATACCGATTTAAAGGTAGGTACCAAGGACGTCGAACAGGAAAAATAAAGCATGACCTGTTCTGGTGTAGCCGGTTTCCAATCCATCCGCAGTGTACTCCCCACGTTCGAACGGTAGCTGGGTTCATTCCATTTCAACGATTCTTCAAGCCGGGTGACCTGCTGCAAGCTCTCGGCTTCTTCGATCACCCACTGCCGTAATTGGTAGAGTCGCTCTCGCGGCTTCTCGGGATAGGAATCCAAAAGCTGAGTGACTTCTCGCTTAGCTATCAATTGTAGTTGGTTGTTGGCGTTCATGGATTTGGTTGATTAAGCAATTGGAATGTATAAATCTACGATACACTTCCCTTCCGGATGGGTACGAAAATCATTGTGGTACATTTCAAAAGGGGGAGCATCGGCAGGACGATGCCCCTGCTCATTCATCCAAACATATAGGGCGCTCCAGGCCTGCTCAAACTCACTGGGGACTATCTCAAAATGACCTTGTATGCATTGCTGTGCTGGTAGTACTCCCGGATTGATTTCGCCTCGAGCGGTCACCGTTTCATTCGTGGTCAGTGCGATGCGCATACGGACCTGATGCGAAGCAGTGGTTTTAAAACTATCGTAAAAAATACGCATCAGTCGGGCGTCAGGGGCTTGCAGGAGACCTTGAGGTGCCGCCCATTGAATGAGCCGTTCATAGACCGCTTCCAGGCCCTGCACCCCGTGATGGTCAATGCCTACATAAGGAGTGGCCTTTCGTTCTACCAGGCGTATAGTTCCGTTCATGTTGATCCAGTCCTTTAATGTTTTCAGTGTATAAAGATAAGGCTCGAACAGATTCCCTACTTGACCATTCTTGCTATTGGGCCTACGAATCTTAGAATAACGTCCATGACTGGAGTTGCGGAAGTCTGAGGGACTGCAGTCAAAATGTTTTTTAAAGGCCCGATGAAAAGAAGAGCCCTCCTTAAAACCGCATTGAAGCGCTATATCTAGGATCGCCAGATCAGGTTCACGGATCAATAATCCGGCAGCATGCTCCAAACGCCGGCGTTGGATGTATTGATTCAGGGGTTCTCCTACCAAGGCTCGAAATAAACGGTGAAAGTGATAAGGAGAATAGTGACCTGCCGCAGCGACCTGTTCCAAGCTGAGGGAATCCTGAAGATGGGTTTCGATAAACTCCAGGGTCTTGTGCAGACGATGCAGCTGCTCCTGCGCTATGGGATCACGATGAATGGACATGACTGCCAAAAATACTATTTTCCCTTTCGGGGAATGCAAAACTGCTCCGGATGACGCTTGGCATACTGCAGTCGGCGCTCAAGCAGGGATTCCAATTCGTCCAGTTCGTAAAAAGCGGTATCCAGCTCTTCCCAGGGATTGTCGGTATAGCTTTCGCTAAAATCAGCTAGCGTTCCGGTCTTATACGTTTCCAGTTTCTTTTTATGTTTAAGGTAGATGGCCTGGGCCTGAGTCATGAGGGCAGCAAAGTCGGGTGCCCCTAACTTATCAAAGCCATGGATGGCCATTTCCCCACAAACACTATCGCCATTGAAGTAAAACTGATTAAAGCCTCCATTATTCACCTCATTTTCTACGCGATTGGTAATCCAGAACGCCCGTTGCCCGGGTGAGAGTTGTTCAATGTGTTCCCAATCCTGATGTCGATCTCCTATGTATTCGTGAATACAGGCAAAAATACCCTGCTCTATTTCCAGATATGCGCTCTCATTAAGATGCTCGATCTGCAACACCTCATAATCTTCTGGGTGCGTCCAGCTCAGGCTGATCTCCTCCAGTTTTTTCACCGGACTTACCTCAGGCTTCTTTTTGATGCCCAGCCATTGCAGACACTGCTCCCAGCCCATGGGTTAATGTGGAATTCGTTTTTTAACCAGAGCGATCTGGCCCATGTGATTGGCCTGATGCTCCATCACGTGGAACCAGGCCCAGTGGTTGTTCATTCGCGCGTTCTTAGGTCGTTTATCAAGCCACTCATCTTCCTGTTGCGACAAGTATTCGAGGGTTTCGGTACGCACTTGTTCCCAAATGTCCAAGTAAAAGGAAATGGGCCTGCCCTGAAATTCGTTTCGTGCCGGCTCCCCCAATTGCAGAGGGGGCATCCACTGGGCTTCTTCTTCCTTAGTGAACGATCGTCCTTCAAAGGTATAGAGCTGGTAGTACTTCTCTGTGGCTGCTAAATGGTAGATCATGGCACCAATCCGATTGGCGTCTTCATCCAATAGGAAATCGGTCCCAGCCTGATCCAGACTCTCTACCTGTGAAGTTACTCGATTTTTAAGATCTTCCAGCATATCGACCAAATTGCCCATCTGAGGGGTATACCCCTTGCGATCTCCGATGGTATTTTGTGCCTGAATGGAAGCCATTAGTGTAGTCGACAATACGATGACAAATAGGAAAGACTTGAACATGAGCGTATGGATTGAAGTTTCAATGAATAAGTTACGCTTTATTCTGCTTTCGCGAAATACGTCTCTGCAATTCAGTCAAAAACAAGCTCCTCATAGTCAAACGGTTCTGAAATGGAAGGAATATTTCCGGGGTATTCTTTACCGCGTAAGCGTTGAACCGTATGCGCTTCCAGGGCATCAGCGGGATATTCCTGTAAAAGGGTCTCCAGGTTTTTACGGTCTCGGCCATCCTCCATTTCCTGAAGCCATTCCTCTTCAAGTACTTCGGGCAAGATCACCGGCATGCGGGCCTCTTTCAGTTTAGGGTTGTTGTGTATACGCGCCAGTAGGGAATTCCCGGTGGTGGTGACGATCGAGAAGGTGTTGAACCTGCCACCGTGCTCTTCATCCTGCCAGTGACTCCATAGCCCGGCCAGGGTGATGGGATGACCGTCTTTACGGTAGATAAAGAAGGGATAGGTCTGCCCTTGGTAATGATGGTGCTCATAAAAACCATCAATGTGGATCAGGCAGCGGTTGTGCTCGGCCGCATAGCGAAAAGACGGCTTTTCAAATATGGTCTCCCCGCGTGCATTGAGGGTGCGATTCCAAAGTTTTTTACGTTGCTCGTTGTCTTTCACCCAGTGCGGCGTCAAACCCCAGGTGGCGACTTCCGGAAAATCGGGAGATTGATTCGTATAGATCAAAAGTTTCGGATGACTGAAGCCGGAGGCGTGATGGAGCGGAAGATCGGTCAATGGCACCAGGCGCTCTTTGATCTCTTCAATGGCCTGCAGGTCGTTACGCTGACGCGCCCGACGGAGTTGGCTCTCTAAACTGGCTTTAATATCGTAACACATGAATTTCTAGTTAACAGTGCCTGCATGAGCAGGCCAAGATTCACTGCAGTTTCATTTGCAATAGCGCTTTACAAATGGCTACTCCCTGCCGCAAATTGCCCAAACGA
Source organism: Flavobacteriaceae bacterium YJPT1-3 (assembly GCA_029866965.1). Taxonomy (GTDB): domain Bacteria; phylum Bacteroidota; class Bacteroidia; order Flavobacteriales; family Flavobacteriaceae; genus Croceiramulus; species Croceiramulus getboli. The sequence goes on from CP123444.1 coordinate 216,283, forward strand.
ATATTTTCATTGGGATTGTGCTGGTTGTTGTCCATATTGACCATGGGAACGATGACGGTAGGCACGTTTAGAGCTTGAATCAAAGGCACGATCGGTACGGTTCCTCCCATCATACGAATGATGACTGGCTCTTCTTCAAACGTATCCTCCAGCGTCCGGCGAATGCGTTTCCCGAACTCAGAATCTGTAGCCGTGCGATAGGCGTTGTACTTAAAATCTCCTTGAAACGTCAGGATCTGGTCATGCGTTAATCGCTCTTCACCGGTGGGCTCGCGGTCCAGCACCAGATAGCCCTGCTGCTCTAAATGCTGACGAATGCGTTTGAGTTGCTCTTCACCGTCAATTTCGGGCACCAATCGAATATCAAAATGAGCGGTGGCCGTTTCCGGGATGATGGTTTTGAGTCCCTCCCCCTTCCAGGAGGTTTCCAATTGACGTACGTTTAGAGAGGGATATTGGAGTGCTTCCTGATAATTGCGACCTACTTGCTCTTCTTTGGCAATTCCCAATTGGTTACGTGTAGCCTCGGCATCGTAGGGTACAGCGTTTAAAATTTTCAATTCTGCAGGATTGAGCTTGACTTCGCGGTAGTAGTCTTTGATCAACACCTCGCCTTCCTCGTTTTTCATACTGGAGAGGAGATTGGCCAAACGAAAGACCGGATTGGGCGCATAATTTCCGTAATGCCCGCTGTGTTGAGGAAGATTGGGTCCGTAGGTCGTGATGGAACAAGTAGCGATGCCGCGACAACCAAAAGTGAGCGTGGGCGCATTGGAGGGATGAGCAGGTCCATCCATGACGATAAAATAATCCGACGTATAGCGGTCTTTATATTCGTCGAGCGTACCCAGAAGAGCTTTGGAGCTATACTCTTCCTCAGGGTCAAAGAGGATCTTGATGTTGAAATTTGGGGTGATCTGCTGCTGCTGTAACTGTTGCAGTGCCGTGTACAGCATCAGGATGGGGGCTTTATCATCGGCCGCTGCACGGGCGAACATGCGCCAGTCGTCATCCAGTGTGCCCTCCAGTTCTGACCAGGCAATTTCCTGCCAGCTGCCATCGGATTGCTGGGCTTTTAGCACCGGTGTGAAGGGATTGATCTGGTTCCAGGCTGCCGGGTTGACCGGCTGGCCGTCGATATGAAAATAGAAAAGTATCGTTTTTAGCTCGGGATTATATACCTTTTCCACCAAGAGTATGGGCAAGGTTTCCGAGGTCAACAGACTGGTCTCAAATTCCAGGCCTTCATATTTTTCTTGCACCCAGCGGATGTTGTCCAGCATGCGCTCGGGATCAGCGGGGAGATTAGGAATACTGACAAATTCCCGATGCAGGGTGACCATTTCGCGAAAAGCGGCATCATCCATCGATTGGGCAGAAAGTGAGGCCACCCAGCAAGAAAAGATGGCGAATATGATTTTATGCATTGCTTTTTTCATAGTACTATTTTGATCGTTGACAATTCACTCCGCGTCCTTCAATTACCCGCATCTTAACTTTTATTACGGAACAATAAGAGGTTTGTTATAGGTGAAAATGCAATTCCATCAAGTAGAAGGTATTTCTTTTCTCGAATAATATACCTTATTTCGGCGGACCTACGATCTCCACAAAGATCCCATCCGGATCTTGAATAAAAAACAATTGATAGGCGTCTCGTTGGATCATTCCAGGAATGGACAGACCCGCTTCTTCAATATTTTTTAAAACTTTTTGAAAGGCTTCTGCCGAATAGGAAAAGGTGATGTAGTTCACTCCCGCGGATTGTGCAATATTAGGCTTCTTTTGTCCCGGTTGGGTTTCGTCAAAATAGGCGAGTTTCAATTCGGTAGCTGTAGGTGCATCTACAGTGACGAATCGCTTCACTGAAAAGGGCTTCCCGTCGGACGCACCGGCTTCCCGGCTCCATTGCTCGTCCAGACTGAATTCTCCCACCAACTTCATCATCAAGATCTCCGTATAGAATTGCTCAGAGACTTCAATATCGCTAACCACCAATCCAATGGCCCCTACACCCAGTTCAGCTTTGGATTGTGCCTGAGCGACCTGCAAAACGCCCAGCAGTGAAAAAATGATCACTCTGAAAAGTGAATTGCAGAATTTACATTGGATAACATGTTTCATATCAGCAAATTATATATTTATAAGCCAAGATATCTTATTTTCATGAGATTACTGAAACAGTACATACCGAGGTGGTTGTAAGCCATTCAAGCGTAAATACACCAGCATCTGGGCTCTATGATGGGTCACGTGATCTGCAAGCAGTAGAAGAATTTGCCGCTTTGTGCGATCGGCTCCAAAGTAATCCAATCGCTCCTCTAAACGAGTCGTGTCAAAGTTGGCGATAAAAAACAGCGTGGTATCAAAGGTCTCTTCTACCGTGGCAATCATTTGCTGTTTGGTTTTATCATCTACCTTCAGTGCAGTATCCGTCTCCCAATCTCGGGCCGGCCGTTCGCCCATCAGCGACTGACTGTGCCAGTCCATCGCCCAGCAAATATGCATTAAGTGTTCTTCAAAACTCATGGATTCCGGCGTCGCTCTGAAGGAATACTGCTCCTCCGGCATCATCTCAGCGATCAATATTAAATAGGACTTTGATTTTTGCAGGCGTTCCAGATATTCATTGATAAAGACATCCTCTTGAGCACTTAGGGAAGAAGAAGACAGAGTAATCGCAAGGACGAAAAGGTATAAATTACTCTTTAGTTTTGGTCCGCTAATTTTCATAAGCTTAGGATTTTATTAAAAGTAAGCAATACCATTGAATGCTAACCTAGCTCGTACACGGGCAAAACGCCTCATTCAATGCTTGGCAGGCAATAACAAGGAAAACCAATAGCTTAGCAATACGAGCACAGGTCCTAGACCTAGGGTATAATTATAGCGCCAAAACCAGCGCATGGCCTGTTGACCGCCTTGAAAAGGGGGCTTTTCTTAGAAATTAAAATTCGGATTACCCGATAGCAAGTAAGCCACCGGCGCCCAAAGTACGCCTAAGATGATCAGGATTTTGAGCATAAGCGCCAAAAGCACTTGAAATTTGGTGTTAGGTCTTCTTAAGACTGCAATGCCCCAATAGATCGTCATGGGCAGGGCGATCACTCCTATCCAGGTGATCAGATTTCCCAAGGGAATCTTACCTTGAAGCCCTATTCCTTTTTCCAAAAGAGGGGATCCGGTAACTAACAAAAACAAAACGCCTGCTGTGATTAGTAGGCTCATGTAGAACTGAGGTTTTACCATCTTTTTCTGTTAAGTTAAACCATGAAACTTACAAATTTCATTATACTTTAATGACCAAACCATCATTGAGCTCCTCAGGTGAGGGTCGCTCGAAATAGTGCTCCATAAAGTCAAAATCAGCCTGGCTGACTTCAAAGGCGTAGGTGGGTCCTTGCTCCTGATTACGCTGGATCACTCGCTGTTGACGCAGTTCTCTGGGAATGTTCAAAAAATGAATTTTTGATGCATAATTCCTGTCGCGGGCAAAGGACCGAAACTTCTCTCGATGCTCGAATTTGGAAAATCCCAAATCCAAAATGGAATCCGTATTCGCTGCCTCCAATTGAATGATCAGGTCCATGATCATGCGCTCCGCACGTTCAATGCGATTCAGGAACCATTCCAATCCGTCGGTTGGTTTTTTATCGGGCAGGAATAAGATTTTATTCCAAAGATCAATGGAAAAAACAACACCCTGCGTCGTCTTTTTAAGTTCGTGCGCATAGGTTGTTTTACCGGCGCCCGTACTTCCTACGATCAAGTGTATCATTTCCGTTATTTTTTAAGAAGTTGACCTGTGCTAAAATACCAATTTCGAGCTGCTCTTAATATCCACAAAAAAATACAGAATTAAATATTTTCACTACTTCTTGTAACTATGGAGTTTGCATAGGGCTTTACGAATGATGAAATCAAACTATATTAAAACGTTTGTCGGCATCACAAAAGCAAACAAAACTGACCTTCCAACACAATCTGTGCCTGGCCCTTGATCCTTAATCTATTCCCATCCATCAGCTCGATGTCCATAAATCCACCGCGCGGGGAGCATTGAAAAGAGCGTAGCTTGTTTTTCTTCAACTTACTGCACCAATAAGGTGCCATAAAGGTATGGGTGGCCCCGGTCACCGGATCTTCGTTGGTTCCACTCCAGGGCCAAAAATAGCGGGATTCAAAATCGTAATCGACTTGATCAGATAGGGCGGTCACCACCACTCCATCAATAGCATTGTGGGACTGCTTTAACTTTTCAAAGTCAGGTGTCAAACCACGAAGCTGCAAGCTGCTTTCGATCTCCAGCAACAGCATTTGGGTCTCTTCGCAAAATACACTGTTTTGGATGGCCGCGATGCCCAGCGCCTGCAATAAAGCTTTGGGCGCCTCTCGCGGAAAAGCCTCATAGCGCGGGAATTCCATGATCATCCCGTCCTCTTCCTTGCCAACGAACAGGTCAAGGTGGTGCTGCGTAATTAAATGCAGTGTATTTTGAGCTGGATCCCGCTCGAAGAGCGCTTTCGCGGAAGCTAAAGTAGCATGACCACACAAGGGAATTTCCGTTTTGGGGGAGAAATAACGAATGGAATAATGCCTCCCTTCTTCCATGGGTCGCACAAAGGCCGTCTCCGAATAACCGAGTTCGCGAGCGATATTTTGCATCACCGACTCTTCCAGTGGTTTTTCTAAAAGACAGACCCCAGCCGGATTTCCGTGAAAGGGTTGATCAGTAAAGGCGTCAATGATGTAGGTAGTAATGGAAAGCATGCTCATGCATTTATTTTGGAGTCAGAAATTAGTTCCTTGAAATTTTAGTCTTTTTACTTGTTGATCTCAGATTCTACAAGAGCGATCAATTGTTGATTACTTTTCTGGGTAGCTCTGATCAATTCATTCTGAACGGAAATAATCATTTTTACTCCAAATAAATCGGCCATAAATTCTTGATCGCTAGCAATATTCAACTCGTTGACCTCGGGCATCTCAGAGGAAATACCGATCCACTCCGACACAAATTCTTTGGAAAAAAACTTAGGAAAGTGAACGTCAACCACTCTTCTGTTGATGACCGCGATTCGATTCTGGATTCCATCCAAGTAGGGATAATTATAATAGACCGATAAGTCTTCTCGAAGTTCGGAGGAGCGTATCAGATCAATACTTTCGGCAGATAGCATATTGGTAAAAGCAATGCGCACCGGATCGAACACCTGGTAAAAGGTAAAGTTATTGGCATGTTTGTTAAATATTTGGAATCGCTCCTCATTGTTGAGGGTGTCTGAGAATATCCCGATCATTTCTTCAACAATTCGCTCTTTATTTTTATTGAAATCCAGCACCAGCGCCAACTGCAACGAGTCCTGTCCCAGATTATTTCGAATTTCCTTTAGGTAGGCCTGTTCTTTAATTCGGGTTTGGCGGTCGATATTCCAATTGTTTATCTGTAAAGCAATCAGAATTCCGATAACGACCAGAATAATCTCTCCCAGGGCGTATTTGAAATACTTGGCAGTACTGCCCTCAGCCAGCACCTTTTTTCTAAGTCGTCGAAAGAAAGCGATCATGTACGTTCCGTTTTGCTAAAGATATGTTTTTTAAGGAATTGAGTTGAACGAGAAACCTCTGAAGACCGTACCCCGCTTACAAAACCAGCAATCCAGGATAGGATCTAGCGGGGATCATTCTGTCGATCAGTAAGCTGGGATTAAAAATTACGTTCTGTGCAACTGATGCGAAAACAGGATGATGGGTGCTCATAAATCGTCTGGGTAAGATGCCTCAATTTTCTTCTATCGTGACAAATAATTGGGATTTAATTTTCCAACTTCCGGTCTTTTTGGTCCACATCGCTGCATATCGGCCTTTGATGATGGAGACTTCTCCTCGTTCCGAATCATACCCATTCCACGTTCCGCTCTCCCAAGCCAAGCCTCGTTTTTGATTGACTGTAATTTCCTCGGGATTGCGGACCCAATACATGTCACTTTTTCCACCATCGAGGATGTATTGCTCTAATTCCTTTTTCCCACATAATACGGTACCATTCCCGGTAGTGGTCAAGGCATCCTCGGTTAAGTACGATAGTACTTTAGCATGATCGTACGCTTTAAGCGCGCTATTGGATGAGGTTCTTAACGCTCGTATCTGTTCTTCATCCGTTTGAGAAAAAAGCAGAGAGGGAATCATCAGCGCACACAGTAAAGCAAAAAGGATATTCTTTCTATTTTTCATTGGGTGTCCTGTTTTAAAGTCATGGTCAGTCGTGACTTTTAGGTATAGAATTCACTTTCTTCCACCTTGATCGTGGTTAACTCAACGGTATGTCCATCAGGATCTTTGGTGTAGATGGAGTCGAAGTAAAAATGATCCTGGACCTCAAACTCCAAATTCAATTGGAGATACCTTTGCTTCGCATTTTCAAAGTTTTCTCGGTTCACATTAAAGGCGAAATGATCGATTTTTACATTTCGTGACGTCCGATCCAGTGGCCTATCCGTAGTTTCTGCCGGAAATAAGGCGATTCCTGATTTTCCGGCAAGCATAAAGATTGGAAAATCACCCCACTCAGGCAATTGATAGCGTTTTAATCCTAGCACTTTTTCATACCACTGGGCAGAAGCTTCCATATCCACCACTCGAATAGCTACATGATCTAAAAACGCTATGTTTATGTGAGGCTCCTTATTTTTCACCGGATCAATTACCTACACCATTGGGTCCAATGGATGTTCTCTACGGTTATGATTTGAAGTCAGGAAGTTAAGTTTTTTTGAGAAGATCATGAGTGGCAAGTTGAAATTGAGGTTAGAAGTCGTTGCTCTATTTTTTCTTTTCAATTTCGTGAGTAATGAGCCTGATGATATGCTCGATCTTACTTTTAACCCCTTCGGACTGTAAATTGGTGTATTCCGTATTCGTATAAGTCAAGGCCATGAAATCTTCCATATCCGGATTATTGACTAATTCAAAAGGGCTGTTGGTATTGAAAAGATGTTTAGACATTTTCTTTCGATCTAAATCGATCATTTGGATTTTAGAGTGAAAGGAGTGGTCGGTCATGTTATTTGACAATACGGCACCCAATTGGTAATTGTCTATTAAAAAGGGGAAGAATCTTTCTTCAATTAAATTAAAAGAGACCATTTCCTCTTCTCTCAATTCGCCTAAAAAACTGGGAAAGGCGGTAATACTGTTTCTTAGGTCTGAGTTGGTTAGATAATATAATTTACCAGAGTTTGTAAGCTCATTAGTAACTCCTAATTCAGGATCAAAAGTGGGTCTGGTCAGTGTTCTTGCAATATGCATATTTAAGCTGTCCGTATCGATTTGATCTTCGTGGAGGCCTCTATAGTCTAGTATTGCCAACGACGACCTCATGATGTCATCTCTTGTTTCAATTTTGCTATTGAGTTGCTCTAGATTATTGGTGTATTCATTTAGTAATTGGGTTAATAGAACATCCTCCTGAATTCTGTTCTGGCGCTCCTGATTCCAGGTGTCTATTTGCAGGGCCAGAAGAATTCCAATAACGACCAAAATGATTTCTCCCACAGCATACTTGATATACTTTGCAGTATTTCCCTCAGCAACCCAGTTTTGTCTAATTTTTCTAAAGAACTTGATCATGGGTAAGGTCTTCTAAAAGAACGGTCAGTTCCTCAAGTTGCATTAATGTTGCGTTTACATCGTTTAATTTACCTGCTTCGTTACCAACTAAGTAGCGCAAATCATTTTTTAGGCTTTCGTCTTTACGCAATTGCTCAACTACAGATCGAGCCAAGGTGTAGTCCAACTCGATTGCACATTGCTCAGGAAGAACAACTAGGTAACTATTTCTGGTTTTTACGTAGAAATCTCCGCAAGCCAGACGTATCTTATTTTGGATATGGTGTGGCATCTTACCTCTTAGATTTGTTCTATAGGTATTCTCAAGTACAGCCACACCGGATTCAGCCCAATTGACATCATAATATCTTATCAATGCCGTTTTCAAACTGTCATTTTGGATTAGATTAATTTGACCGGAAGCAATGAGTTCTTTATAAGTGGATGACGCAGAATAGGGATCCAGCAATTGACTCGCCTGATACATATCGATTAGATTAGCGACGGGATCTGGATTGGCATTGGAAGCATTTTCATAGACTAAGATGGCATTGGCAGCATGCCCAGCAACCTGTTTAGAATAGTTTACAACGGTTTCAAGAATTAGTTTTTCTTCTTGAACATCATCCAAAAGGCGTTCGTAATATTGGGATTCCAATAGTTGGTCGAGGCGGTTCTGGTTCCAGTTATTTACCTGAAGTGCCAGTAGAATTCCAATCATGACCAAGGCTATTTCTCCAATGGCATATTTGAAGTACTTCCCTGTTTTCCCTTCTAAGAGCAAGTTGCGGCGAATTTTTCTAAAGAAGTTGATCATAGCTTGCTTTGCCGTTATCCGGCAAATTAACGTTCTTGTCTGACCGCGGTTCTTAGTTGCGGCGTTTTGAAGTCAGGAAGTTAGGTTATTTTGAGAAGATGAAGAGAAAGCCACTGGAATATTGGTAATTAGGTCTGATGCCTTGTCCTGCTCAACCATCAATCTTCTATTCCTAATTTTCTTCTTTGATCAATTCCGTACGCAATAAAGGAACCATCAAAATATTTTCGAAAGGGATGTTTTAACAAGGCTCCAAATCCTTCGGATAGCACTATTCCGTCAACTAATGCCTTTCTGGATTGCCAGTGCTTGGCACTCAACATTTTATTCTCATTTTGAAGGAATAGATTTTCAACGTGGCGGACTTCTGCGCCAAATAAATAAAAACCATGATTTTGCTCTTCGTCAGTCAAAGAATCTGGATTGTCTCTAAAGGTTGAAATTAATCCGGCCAATTCTTTCGAACTCCCAAAATTGAGAAGGATATTGATGTCTAAAGTAGCAATGGATTGGAACGTTGAGGCTTGGGTTGCTCTCGTATTGCCTCTTATTTGTACGCCCACAAAAACTAACGATATCACTATAGCAATTCCTGATACAATTTCAGCGATCAGGGCATAATTCTCCAGTATTTCCTTCATCTTTTTGAATTGAGTTGATTATCGTTTTACTTACACAACTTTACATCTTTCAGAGGCAATTATTCCAATTTAAATCTCTGAAGCCCTATCGACTGTTCATAAAGCAGTTCAGAACCGTGGCATTTCAAAGTCAGGAAGTTAAACTATTTTGTGCTATTGAAGACAGACTAGTCGGTATTGCGTGTATAGGAGGTTGCTACCGTTTTTTTTTAGAGCGGATTGTATTGTTTTACTGTCCATTCCTTATCTACTAAATCAATGAATTGATAATAAATTTTGTCCTCTTCGTCAAATGATCCATTTTTATTGGTATCCTCAGCACTTCTAAAATATAATCTGTTTTTGATGAGTACGACATTCCAATCGATTAATTCATGATATGCAGCGGTTAGCTTTTTAAAATTAGTTCCATCCATTTTGCTAATGTATAGGGAGGAAATATCAGATCTATTCAGCTGATTATCTCTATTCGTGTCCTGATCGAGAACTCGATAAATTAAAACGTGTTCACCGAGTTTTTTATACACTTCGATTAAGAAGTTCACGCTTACTATTCGAATATTTCGTTCCGTCAAGGCTGTAGTTATTCCGGAGTCTATATGCTCAAATTTTAAGTTAGATAGATTTCCGGTTATTTGATAATTATTATATCCGGAAAACTTAAAACTCCCATAGCCATCATTTGACCAATTGTAATACTCGCTTCGAGAACCGAACCATTGATAGGCTCCAATGGGATGAATCAGATATTTGGTGCTATCAATGTGTATGGGCAAATCTGCAATTTCTATTAATGTCGAATCTTTTTTTAATTCTTGAAGGTCGTCATTTCCCTGTTCAGGATAAATAACTTTTGGTTTTTCCTCCTCTCCACAAGAGGTTAAAAGAATACATGCTAAAACTAAAATGGTAAGCTGTCTCATATTTTTTAAAGGTATGCTTGCTCCCTCGTATCACCAAAGTTTTTCAGTGGGAAGCTAAGGCAAAAAGAAGTTAAACTATTTTAAGCAGTTGATTTGAACCGCGCTGGAAGTGTTGTTACGCCTTGTTAGACCTATAGACTTCCCTTTAGTTCTTTTAAAAGTCCAAGTACAACTTCATCTTCCTCATCCAATAAATGATCTCTAATTCTTATATCAGGCAGTACGCCTTCTTGTTTTATACTCCCATTGACTCTAATAATTTTCCCCTTAGCTACTTTTACGGCAATTCCTGTTTTGGGCAAGTTGTATTGAAATTGGGAGGCGTAGAGGGAGGGGTAATCTCCCGTTTCTTCCCCTACAATAATGCCAAACTTATAATCTTGAATTTGAGCAGCGGTAACGGCAGCTTGTGAATGAGACTGCCTGTTTACCAAAACATAAACCTTACCCAAAAATCGTTTCTCTTTAGGTTGTGGTTGATGCGCCTCAAATTCATAAGTATAGATAATACCGTCTTGATGAGTCAAAACACTTTGCCAATAAGGGTTGGAGGTATCACAATTCTTCCGAGTATGGGCTTTCAACAAGGCACTTGTTTTCAGTGTAAATTCCGAACTCCATTGAAAAGGTTTATCAGCAATGTACGAAACGAGATAGTCGCTAAAAGAGTTATCACCCCCAAGGTTATTTCGAAGGTCAATAATAAGATTAGCAACATTACTCTTATTAATGTCTAGAAAAGAGGAGTCTATAAATCTTTTAAATTCTTCCTCGTCACCACTAAAATTTCCAGGTTTTAAGTAAGCATATTTACTCAATAACTGCAATTCCCTCTTTTCAGAAAAGATTTCATTTCTCTTCATTTCGTAATCCTCAATGAGATTAATTGATTGAAGTTTATATTTTTTAATACTACCACCTTCCTTAATTCCAACCACAAAATTTTCTTGTTCGCCAAATGCTTGCCAATAAAGTCTAGGAAATGATAAAAGCTCCACTTTGGCGAGTTTTAAATAGTTTCTTTCAGCCGATATTAAAGGATATATTTTTTGCAGTACCTCCTGAATCGTCAAATTATTGATACTGATTATTTCAGTACCCGCCTTTAAGCCGTCTTTGTCTGACCAATTCTTTCGTATAAGTGCTTTACCTTCTTCAAAAGCTATTTCTAAAGGAAAAAGCGTTCCGTGCGAGAGTGCGTATTCACGATATGCAGCAGCAGGGAAAGAGATTTCCGTATGACCATTATTCACTTTTGAAATCACTTTTTGAAAAATCGTTGTTGCTTCTAAAGGCGTTACTGAATCATTCGTCATAGAGTTTCTTATCTGCAGATAATTTTTTGAAAATTCATCTTTTGAAGTGTAGGCATAAAGATCATAATGAGCCTCAATTAGGGAGTTTTTAAGGTAATCTAAATCTTCTAAGATTTCATGGCGTCCAAATTTCCTTGCAGATTGCTGAGCTAATAATGACAATGAAAATAGTGCGAAGAAGTAAATAAAAAAATTGCTGTGACTTTTCATTAGTTGTTAGTGTTGTTTCGTTTAAATACGAGAGACAGCAGAGAATGTTGCAGTTAGTTAAGCAAAACCTTTTTTTTTCGTTAAACAGCCAGGCCCCTGAGACATTATCTAGAATTAAGATAAACTTGAGAAAATCTGCTTAGGTTTATTCTGTTTTCCGTAACCAAGTTTAGGAGCGCAATGATACAGTCGCCATTGCATATCCCCTTCGGCTATCCTATCTTTAAATCATGTCTAACACCAGTCTGATCATTGAAGAGCGTTCCCGCGATATTGGCGACTTCCTCGTAGGTCGGCTGCTACCCTTTCGTAAGAAGCGTATGGTAGGTCCCTTTATCTTTATCGATCATATGGGTCCCACTACTCTTAAACCGGGGCAATGGATGGACGTAGATCAGCATCCACACATCGGGCTTTCTACCCTTACCTTTTTACTGGAAGGTGCGCTTCAACATCAGGACAGCCTGGGTACCAATGTCCGTATCGCACCGGGTTCAGTCAACTGGATGACGGCCGGCCGGGGCGTTACGCATACCGAACGCACTCCGCAGGACATCCGCGAAACGGGTGAACCCCTCGACATGCATGGCTATCAGATCTGGGTGGCCCTGCCCAAAGAAAAAGAACAAATGGAACCGGAATTCCATCATCTGGACGCGGCGGAGCTGCCGCAGTGGGAGGAACGCGGCGCTCAGTACACACTGGTTGCCGGGTCCGCTTTCGCGAAAGCGAGTCCATTGCCGGTTCACTCTCCCCTATTTATGGTAGAGATCGTGGCCACTCAGGACCATACGTTGGATGCCAGTGAGGGATTGGAAGGCGAGATCGGGGTCTGCGTGGTTACCGGATCGGTTGTGGCCTGCGATCAAACCGTGGAAGCGGGCCATCTGTTGGTCAGCAAAACCGAGGATGCCTGCAAGATCACGGTGACCAAAGGCTCCCATATTTTCCTGTTTGGTGGACCTGCCTTTCCGGAAGAGCGCTTCATCCACTGGAACTTTGTTTCTTCCAAAAAGGAGATCATTGAACAGGCGAAAGCCGACTGGAAAGCTAAAAAATTTCCGAAAGTCCCCGATGATTCCACCTATGTTCCCCTTCCGGAACGCCGATAATATTCACTTTAGGAAGAATTGACACGTCCTCGGGAAATTCCTGCCCGGTTGGAAGGGCTTTGCCTTCGCATCTTTGCTTTGTATTTAAAAACAAAACAATCATGCAAAACACCAAACACACCCTGCATCACTTAATGGCTATCTTCCGAACCGGAGCCGGTCGCGTAAAAAATTATGTGTTGCAGGCCACCGACTGTTCCTCTCATGCTCTTCACGATTACTATTGTGATGCAGAACGGCCTTTCATTCCTAAAAATTAATCACACTCAATTTATAAATTAACCGCTACGCAGTAGCACGAAACTTGAATATTATGAACACATTTAATGTACCCACCCGTAACCAGGTCAATTCCACCAACCAAGGCATTTTTGACCAGCTTGAAAAAGCCGTAGGCTTTGTACCCAATCTTTTTGCGACCTATGCCTTAAGTGATAACGCACTTCAGAACTACCTGAATTTATCGAACGCTAAGACCTCACTGAAAGCGAAAGAAAAAGAAGTGGTGAATCTGGCGGTCAGTCAGGTGAACAACTGTATCTATTGTCTTTCGGCCCACACCGCCATTGGAAAAATGAACGGCTTTACTGAGGAGCAGATTTTGGAAATCCGCAGTGGACGTGCCACTTTTGACTCTAAATTAGATGCCTTGGCCCGTCTGGCTAAAAACATCACTGAGAACCGCGGCAAGACTAATGCTGAAATTGTCGATAATTTTTTAAACGCCGGATGGACCCAGGAAAACCTGGTAGACACTATCGTTTTGGTAGGCGATAAAACCATCTCTAACTATCTGCACAACACCACCCGGGTACCGGTCGATTTTCCAGTAGCAGAACCCCTCGAAGCCGAGTTGGTCTAGGCAGTACGTACCTAATGCATTTAAATAACCCGGCTTAAGCCGGGTTATTTAGTTCTTCTCCGTCTCTCCTATATAGGCCGGATCTAATTGTGCTAAACTCTCCCGATAGGAGCGCAACAGTTCTTCTTCTTTATAGACAATATCCGTCATGGAGATATTGATATAGCGCAATATCTTCGTGATCGCCTCTTGATCTTCACTAAAATCCATAGTGATTAGGCCGGAAAGTAAGATCTGTACAAAATCATGGTAATTGTCCTGATAGCTGTAGGTTTGATTTAAGCTCTGTATTTTCTCCAACTCGAGACCATTGATGACCCCAGTTTGAATTCCCGTTTCAAAAGCACTGTTGGCTAATGTTGGCGTATTCACCCCGCGCCAGAATCGCGGTCCGTTCGAGCTCCCATCCCAAGCATTTTGCAAATAGTAGCGCGTACTGTCGCGCAACATGACGTGATACTCCAGGACCTCGTCAATTTTAGATTGATTACTCTTGATCTCAGCGATCATATTCTGAACTAAGAGATCTTCCTGTTTCTGCTGGTCTTTGCTCGCAGACCAGTCTGAGACCAAATACCCTAAAAATACCCCAATGGCTACCGGTACGATCTGAAACAGTAATTCTCCAAATTTATTCTTCATAGAAAACGTCTAATTATTTGATGCTGAATGTCGTGTATAAAGCTTTCGCGAAAGCTTTTTCGGCTATGATTAGCCTAGATTATACTTTTCCGAAACAATGCGCTTCCATTCCGGATGCCGCTTGATGTAGGCCACTACAAAAGGACAAAGGGGAGCCAGTTTCAGTCCGCTGTCTTCCACCATGGGCAACACCGCCTCTACCATAGCAAAGCCATAGCCCTGGCCTTCCAGAGCCGGAGGCACCTCGGTGTGGGTCAGGAAAAAGAGTTCTTTGGTTTTGATGTATTCCAAAAGGATGAGTCGATCGTCCACTTGGGCTTCAAAGCGTTTGCCATCGGCATTATCGGTAACCTTTAATTGCATGGGCAGTTGTATCTTTGGTTAAAAATAAACCATCCGTATGAAATCTTTTCTAGTTGTTCTGATCATCCTACTTACCCTTACTGCTTGTAAAACCGAGCAACAATCTGAAGCCAATAGTGAAACTCCTCCAGCCGAAGAAGCCTGGACGGCAGATTCATTCACGGACAGCATCGCATTGGCGCACGGCTACGATCAATGGAGTAAGGTCCAAGAAATTCGATTTACCTTCAATGTGGATCGCGGAGACAATCATTTTGAGCGTTCCTGGATCTGGCAACCCAAAACCGATGACGTCACCCTGATGTCCGCTCAGGACACGGTCCGTTATAATAGAAAAGACATGGACAGTACCGCCATCGCCACCGATAAAGGCTTTATCAACGACAAATTCTGGCTGCTGGCGCCTTATCAATTAGTCTGGGACGAAAATATAGAGGTCACTGTACAAGACACAGCTACTGCCCCTATGAGCAAGGAAGTCATGACCAAAGTCACCACCGTCTATACCGGTGATGGAGGCTATACGCCGGGTGATGCTTATGATTATTTTATTGATGACGACAAGGTGGTGCGGGAATGGATCTACCGTCGCGGCAACGTTTCCGAATTTTCCATGGTCACCACCTGGGAAGATTATGAAGACCTCAACGGACTCCAGATTTCCAAGACGCATCGCGCTCCTGAAGATGCGGTCAAACTCTATTTTACCGGTATTGAGGTGATGAAGGAGGAATAAAGATCTTTCGAGAGATTCGCCTGGACTTCGATACGTTTGCGTCGGTGACTGAGTGTCCGCCGGTTGGCGGATGTATCGAAGTCCAGGCGCAAACACTCAGTCACCAGGCGAACGTCCAATCATCAGGATTATGTTAACCGATGACTGTGTAGTCAGCGACCTATTTTTTCCTCAACAAAACCAAGCCGATTAGAAAGGCCACGGCACAGGCCATGGCCAACACCGTATAGCTCAATCGCAGACTGGACCAATCAGCCAGAAAGCCCATACTGGCCGGAGCGGCCATAAAGCCTACAAAGCCAAAACCGGCCACAAAAGAGATGCCTTCACTGGAGGAGACCCCCTTGGTTTTTCCGGCCAGACGAAACAATTCTGGGATCACTACTGAAAATCCAAGGCCCACCAATCCAAAGCCCACAAAGCAGAGGATCATCATTCCGGAAAGTATGCCCAGATAGCCTAAAAAGGAGAGCGCACAGCCGGCAATGATGATACGCAGCGAACCAAAGCGGCTGCTGACCGCATCACCAAAAAAGCGACCGGTGGTCATGGTAGCACTAAAGATGACAAAACCCAGTCCGGCCACCCACTCTCGGCTCACCTCCATCACATCTTCCAGATACAGTTTGCTCCATTGCTCAATAGAACCCTCGCTACCCATTACGATCAAGGCGATCAGGGTCAGACCCAACAAGGGTTTAAACAGTGAAAAAATCAATTTTCCTTCGCCTTCCTGCACCGGACTCCAGATGTTCAGGTAGCTTTTGGCCAGCAACAAATTGGTAATGACCACCACGACCGCGGCTCCGGCCATATGATAAAGTGATACGTCTATCTTTTCGATAAACAGGCTGCCTATACCGGCACCTATGACTCCTCCCAGGCTAAAAAAGCCGTGGGCTGCACTCATAAAGTTGATCTCATCTTCCACTTCGATGTCAGAGACCAGAGCGTTCATGGCAATGTCGGTAAAGCTGGAAGCGATACCCGTGATCAGCAGGCTACCGCATAGGAGGTAGTACTCGTTGACACTCACCGGTACCAAAAAAAGTACCGCAAAACTGAGGATCCCGATCAGCGTAGAGCGCCCCACACCTATGGCCTTGATGATGCGGCTGGCAAAAGTGATCGCAAATAGAATCCCCAGTGCATAGCAAAATAGCGCCACTCCCAATTCGCCATCATCAATACCCAATTTCTCTTTGATGCGCGGAATGTGAAGTACCCAGGTCCCCATCATGATATTCAGAGAAGCGAATACCCAGACCGGAGCGAAATAGCGTTTGCGTTGTAAGATGAGTCCGAGGGAGTGCATGGGCGTAAAAAATATCAAATGTAAGCCATTTTGCCAGAGACTCTCGCCGCGCTCCCCGCTATAAATTCGTAATTTTAAGCCATGCCGGAAACTACCTTCTATACGACCGATCGATCCTTTGCGTTGGAGCAGGATGGAGAAGATACTTTAGCTCGCTTTCGCGAAAGCTTCCACCTGCCCAAAGACGCCTCAAGAAATCCCCTTCTTTATTTCTGCGGCAACTCCCTAGGCTTACAACCCAAAACCACCGCTCAGTACATCCAGCAAGAGCTGGACGATTGGGCACGGTTGGGCGTGGAAGGACATTTTGAGGCCCTCAATCCCTGGATGCCTTACCACGAAAGTCTATCCAAGTCCATGGCTAACATCGTAGGTGCTAAACCCCGGGAAGTGGTCGTCATGAACACCCTAACGACTAATTTACACCTGATGATGGTGAGTTTTTACCGCCCTACAGATAAGCGCTTTAAAATCGTAGTGGAAGCGGATGCCTTCCCTTCCGATAAGTATGCGGTACGCTCGCAGATCGAACATCACGGCTATGATGCTGACGACGGACTCCTACTCTGGAAACCGCGAGAAGGGGAAGAACTGTGCCGTATGGAAGATCTCGAAGCGATATTTGAAGCACAAGGAGATCAGATCGCTCTGGTTATGATCGGCACCACCAACTATTACTCCGGTCAGGCATTCCCCATTAAAGAAATCACCCAGTTAGGGCATCGACACGGCGCTAAAGTAGGCTTCGACCTGGCCCACGGGGTGGGGAATATCCAGCCGGATCTACATGCCGCCGGACCTGATTTTGCGGTTTGGTGCTCTTACAAATACCTCAACTCCGGACCCGGTAGTCTGGCCGGATGCTTTGTGCATGAGCGGCATGCCCACGACAAGAATCTGAATCGCTTTGCGGGCTGGTGGGGCCACAACAAAGAAACCCGTTTTAACATGCGCTACGAGTTCGACCCCCTGCCCGGTGCCGAAGGCTGGCAATTGAGCAATCCGCCTATCCTCTCCATGGCGGCGGTGAAGGCTTCATTGGATCTTTTCGCGCAAGCGGGCATGGACAAGCTCCGTCAAAAATCAGTTCAACTCACGGGCTATCTGGAGTATTTGATCCACCAACTCGACAATGACCGTGTTCACATCATCACCCCCGCCGATCCCGAGCAACGCGGCTGCCAACTCTCCATACAAGTGAAAGATGCAGATAGAACACTGCACAACAAGCTGACCGAAGCCGGCGTGATCTCCGACTGGCGGGAACCCGACGTCATCCGCCTCGCTCCGGCTCCCTTTTACACCCGTTTTGTGGATGTATATGACGTAGTGGAACGTTTAAAACAACTGCTCTAGATGTACATCCCTGAACTCTATAAAAATGACGATCAGGAGGAGATACGCGAGTTTCTCAAGGCGAATGCGTTTGGTATTCTGGTCTCTCAACAAAACGGTCGTTCTCTGGCCACCCACATTCCACTCGAACTCATCACAGAGGACGGAACGGACCTACTACACGCCCATATTTCCAAGGAGAATCCGCAATGGCATAATTTTGAGGATGGTATGGAGGTGTTGTGTATCTTTCAAGGTCCCCACAGCTACATTTCCTCCTCCTGGTACGATTTTCCGGAGGTACCCACCTGGAATTATACGGCGGTACATGTGTACGGTACTCTGCGCATGATCAAAGGAAAAAGACTGTACGAGCGGGTACGGATGCTGGTGGATAAATACGAAGCGGCTTCGGCCTGCCCGGTGGTGATGGATGAGCTCCCTAAGGAAGTGTTGCGACAGATGCAGGGTATTGTTGGTTTTGAAATCGACATCACAGAGATCCATGCCGCCAAAAAAATGTCCCAAAACCGAGATGATCACAATCTAAAGAACATTGTGGAGCAGCTTCATCAAAGTGGAGACCCCATGCGACAGCAGGTGGCCGAAACCATGAAGGAAACCCGAAAACAAAATAAAAAGAAAGAATTTTGAACGCTACTATCCTTTAACGCAAGTATAGATGCAGCAAAGCTCCGAAAACCAGCGAAAATGAAATTGGAGCGCGGAGTTTGCAAATCGATTTTCGCTGATGCGAAAAATACCTCGGTAAAGGGGTCTTTTTCTTTGGTTCGTTTCTTTTAGACAAGTAAAAGAAATGAACAAATTAAAGAAAATTGATTACACTTAATTAAACGGCTTCAAGTTGGTGGGTTAGAATTGAAAGGAAATAAATAATATGCTAAAAAAAGATCATATTTTAATCATCGGTGCCGGTCTCTGTGGTTCCCTACTCGCCCTGCGTATGGCGCAGCGGGGCTATCGCATTACTTTGATGGAAAAGCGTCCCGACATGCGAGCCGTCCATCAGGATGCCGGTCGCTCCATCAACCTTGCCTTTTCCGCTCGGGGCATGAAGGGAATTAAACTGGTGGGCCTGGAGAAGGAAGTCACTAAATTATGCATTCCTATGTTGGGCCGTATGATCCACGATCCTCAAGGGAATACGCTGTTTAGTCCCTACAGTGGTCGGCAAGATGAATACATCAACAGCATCAGCAGGACCGATTTGAACATCATGTTGCTCAATGCATTGGAAGCTTTTGACAATGTGGATTTACGCTTTAATCAAAGCTGCAAAAAAGTCGATCTGGAGGCGGCCGGCGCTGCTTTTGAAGACTACAACACCAAAGAACAGGTCACCATTCAAGCCGATGTGATCCTGGGGGCTGACGGGGCGGGTTCAGCCGTGCGTAAAAGCATGTTTAATCACAAGAAATTCCTGTTCAGCTACGCGCAGGACTACCTTACCCACGGCTACAAAGAATTGACCATTCCCCCCACTGCAGACGGTGGCTACCGCACCGAAAAAGGAGCCCTACACATCTGGCCCCGGGGCGAAGACATGCTCATTGCCCTGCCCAACCTGGATGGGAGCTTTACGGTCACCTTATTCTTACCCTACTCCGACAGCGACTACTGCTTTGACAACCTCAACAGCGCAGAGCGGGTAAACGATTACTTTGCAAAGGAGTTCCCGGATGCGCTGGCCTTAATGCCAGACTTAGCTACTGAGTTCTTTGAGAATCCCACCGGCCCCCTGGGGACCATTAAATGCTCCCCCTGGCATGCCTATGGTAAGGTCTGTCTGTTGGGCGATGCCGCCCACGCCATTGTCCCATTTTACGGCCAGGGCATGAATGCCAGTTTTGAAGATGTGGTGGTCTTCGACGGCATTTTAGAGGAATACGAAGGCGACTGGGATCAGGTGTTCGGTCACTATCAAAAAGCCCGCAAAAAAGACACGGATGCTATTGCCGATCTGGCCGTGGATAATTTTCACGAGATGAAAGAACATACGGCCAGTCCATTATTTCAGGCCAAGCGCAAGCTGGAGACAGCCTTCGAAAAGGAGTTCCCTGCCGACTACTACAGCAAGTACAGCCTGGTCACTTTTAAAGGAGATCTCCCGTATGCGGAGGCCATGCGTCGAGGTCGGGCTCAGGACAAGGCTATTCTCAATCTATTGGATGAGGGCGCATTGCCTGATTCGCTTTCGCGAAAGCAACAACTGGATAAAGTCTTAGCAGAAACCGAGGCCATTCTTAACGAAGATGCCTTAATCAATAATCTAAAGTAAAATTAGAAGTATGAAAGGAAAATTGGTAGAAGGAAAAGCCACTCCCCGGGGTGCATATCCACACGTCAAACGCGTTGGCGACTTTATATTCATTTCAGGAACGAGTTCGCGACTGCCGGACAACACCTTTGCCGGAGTACGACAGGTGGATGAAATGGGCAGCATGGAATTGGATGTACGCGAACAAACACGAGCGGTACTGGAGAATATCAAGGATTATCTCGCCACCGAAAATGCCACCCTGGCTGATGTAGTGGATGTCACCTCTTTTTTGGTCAATATGAACGATTTTGCCGGCTACAATGAAGTGTACGCCGAATATTTCAATAAAGAAACCGGACCGGCACGGACGACCGTAGCAGTCCATCAGCTTCCCCATCCCAATCTGGTGGTGGAGATCAAAGCCATGGCGTATAAACCGCTGTGATGGATCTCCAGAACTACATCAATGGCAACTGGCAAGATCCGGCGTTGGATCATTGGCTGGATACTATCGAGCCGGCCACAGGGCAGGTCTACGGGCGTATTCCGGATAGTACTGAGCAGGATGTCGCCCGAGCCGTGGAGGCTGCTCAAGAAGCTTTTCCGAAATGGTCCAATACGCCTGTGGAGAAACGAAGTGCGCTGTTGCTGGCCATTGCTCAGGGCATAGAAGACCGGATGGAAGAATTGGCGCAAGCCGAAAGTCGGGACAACGGCAAACCGCTGCATCTGGCACGTCAGGTGGACATTCCCAGAGCGGCTAGCAACTTTCGATTTTTCGCCCATGCCATCACCCAGTTTTCCAGTGAAAGCCACGAGAGTGTGGGGAGACAAAGCATCAATTTCACCCTGCGTCAACCCCTAGGAGTGGTAGGCTGTATCAGTCCGTGGAACCTCCCCCTCTACCTCTTCACCTGGAAGATCGCTCCGGCCCTGGCGGCAGGCAATTGCGTGGTGGCAAAGCCCAGTGAGGTTACCCCCCTGACGGCCTATCTGCTTTCGCAGATCTGCCAGACCGCCGGCCTGCCGGCGGGCGTGCTCAATATTGTGCACGGTCAGGGGGCAAGTACAGGACAAGCCATTGTGGAGCATCCCGAGATCAAAGCGATCAGTTTTACGGGAGGCACCAGTACCGGAGCCCATATCGCGAGGACAGCCGCCCCGCTGTTTAAAAAATTATCCCTGGAATTGGGGGGCAAAAATCCCAACATCATCTTTGCCGATTGTGATTATGAAGACATGCTCGCGACCACACTGCGCTCCTCCTTTGCTAATCAAGGCCAGATCTGCCTGTGTGGGAGTCGGATCTTCGTAGAGCGCTCCATCTATGCCCAATTCAAAGCTGATTTTGTGGACCGGGTCAAGCAGTTAGTCGTAGGCGACCCCAAAGAAGCAAGCAGCGACCTGGGTGCCGTGGTCTCTCAAGCGCATCGGGATAAAGTACTGAAATACATGGAGCAAGCCGAAAACTATGGTGGGAAGGTGCTCTGTGGTGGGGAGAAAGCCCGGGTTCCGGGTAAGGAAAATGGATTTTATATACAGCCCACCGTGATCGAAGTGGAAAGCAATGATTGCCCACTTAATCAGGAAGAAATCTTTGGACCCCTGGTTACGCTGATGCCTTTCGATACAGAAGAAGAAGTCATTGAGTTTGCTAATGGCGTCCGCTACGGCCTATCGGCAACAGTCTGGACCTCTCATTTGGATCGGGCCATGCGCATGAGCAAAGCTCTTGAGAGTGGTATCGTCTGGATCAACACCTGGATGAATCGGGACCTGCGCACACCCTTTGGAGGCATGAAAGACAGCGGTGTGGGCCGTGAGGGCGGACTCGAAGCCTTGCGCTTCTTTACAGAGGCCAAAAACGTTTGTATACAGTATAAATAACAGCTCGACTCCGCTCGATGTGACATTTTGAAATTTTAGTTAAATGCAAAAACAATGAACTTAGAACTACGTCATAAAAATGCACTAGTCTGCGGCAGTACCGCCGGAATAGGAAAAGCGACGGCACTAATGCTGGCGCAGGAAGGCGCCAATGTAACCTTACTGGCGCGCAATGAAGACAAACTAAAAGCCGTATTGCAGGAACTGGCCACTACCGGGGGACAACAGCATGGCTATGTGGTAGCCGACTTCAATCATCCGGAACAGGTGAAGGAGGCTGTAGAAAAGCGACTGGGCACCATTGGCGCCATCCACATTCTGGTTAACAACACCGGAGGACCGGCAGCGGGACCCGTCTATGAGGCTTCTTTAGATGCTTTCGCGAAAGCGTTCACCCAGCACCTGCAGTGCAATCAAATACTGGCTCAAACCGTGATCCCGGGCATGAAGAAAGCAGGTTACGGTCGCATCATCAATGTGATCTCCACCTCAGTCAAGCAACCCTTAGATGGATTGGGCGTTTCCAATACCATTCGCGGGGCGGTCGCCAATTGGAGCAAGACCCTGGCTAATGAAATGGGCCCATTCGGCATTACGGTCAATAATGTCCTTCCCGGAGCAACCGCCACCGGGCGTCTGGCAGAGATCATTGAAAATAAAGCCAAGAAGAGCGGTGGAAACGAGGAAGAAGTAAGTGCAAAAATGAAATCGAGCGTTCCCGCCCAGCGTTTTGCAGAACCGGAAGAACTCGCTAGTGCCATCAGCTTTCTGGCCAGTGCTCGAGCGGCCTACATCAACGGCATTAACCTACCCGTAGACGGAGGACGCACCAAATGCTTATAATATGAATGCCGCCGGAAAGTCAAATACGGTCTATTTCGCGATGAGCTGGATGTGCGCATTGCTGATGATCCTGCTCGTGATCTTCTACTGGAATCAATTGCCAGAGACCATTCCCACCCACTTCAACGGCCTGGGAGAACCGGATGGTTACGGCCGGAAGTGCACCCTTTTTCTGTTAATCATTATCGGATTGGGTCTGACCGGGATGATGCAGTATTTTCATGGCAATAAGGAACTTTGGCAGATTAAAGCACATCGCCAGGGGGCTAACAATGAACAGAAATTAACGCTTACTCGGGAAATGTTGGCGCAACTTACACTGCTGGTAGCAGCCGTCTTTCTTTACATTGTCTATGGCTCCATTCAAGTGGCCCTGGAGAATTGGGAGGGACTCGGTACTTATTTTCTATTTCTTTTCCTGGGTCTGACCGCTGGGGTTTTGGTGATCTACTTCATTCGACTCTATCGATCCATGTAAACAAATGAGCTGGTCCCAAAGGGCGGCGTGCCTTCCTATTTCGTATTTTTAGCGTATGACAAGAAAACTGCGCATTAATGGCCATTCCCATCTTCTTCCCTACCCGGAAGAAATTCCTCAATTCATGAAGGATAAGGGGATTTTCTGGGTAGACAAAGACCGTAAATTTATGCTCCAAAAGAATTGGAAACGCCCGGTGACCGATTCCAGTTTCTTTTTAGAAGAAAAACTCAACTGGATGGAGCACAACAAGATCGATCATGCGGTCGTCTTGAACTTGTCTCAACTTTATGGAAACGGATTACGGGTGGAAGAAATGAAGCAAGCCCTGCGCTTTCAAAATGATTTTAACGCCCGCATACAGAAAGACCACCCCTCGAAATTCACCACCGGTTTTGTAGTGCATCCCGGCTTTGTACGCGGTGCCCTTTGGGAAATTGAACGCTGTGTAGAAGTACTGGGCATGCAATTGCTTTGTCTGCCCACCCACTACATGGATACCATAGGCACCTGGCGCTGCATTTTTGACGAAGAGAACGAGCCCATCTTTGAGATGGCGAGCAAATACAATCTTGCGGTAGAGATACATCCCTACGATGGTGAAAAATTTATCCTGCTCGAAAATACCAGTTGGCGATTTCACCTCATCTGGATGCTGGCCCAATGTGCAGACGCCTATCACTTCCTGACCCTGAATGGATATCAGGACAAATACCCGGGCATGCGCGTATGCTTCGCCCATGGCGGACAGTTAGCACAGATTAATTTAGGTCGGCGAATCCAAGGCTTTGACGGTCGGCCCGATCTCTTTGAAGGTAAGGTTCATCCCCGAAAAGCGGTAGCGCATCCCAATATCTTTTTTGATACGTTGGTGCATGATACCGGCTCCTTGAAATTACTGGTTGAGAATCAAACAGCCAAACAAGTTCTTATGGGTCTGGATGATCCCTATCCGTTGGGAGAAATGGAAAGCGCTAAACAGTCCTCCTATCCCGGGAAGATCCTGGATCTGGCTAAAGAGCGCGGGATCATCAACGATACCGAATACGATCAAATCTGGGATGATAATGTGGTCCGTTGGCTCGTTGGCAATGACGAGGCTAAACAGCAAAAACTCCGACAGCGAATTTTAGGCAATTAAAGACAACATTCTTCATGCATTTTTTACCGGACGAACTCGATGCCTATGTAGTCAAACACTCGGCCAAAGAACCTGAACTGCTTCGCCAACTCACCCTGGAAACCTATCAAAAAGTATTGCAGCCCCGAATGCTTAGTGGTCCCTATCAGGGGCGGGTTCTGAGTATGATCTCTAAATTAGTTCAACCTAAACACATACTGGAGATCGGCACCTATACCGGATATTCAGCACTTTGCCTTGCAGAGGGAATGCAAATTGGCGGACAATTACATACCATCGACTTCAAAGAAGAATTGGCCGATCTACAACGCCGCTATTTCGAGAAAGCCGGCTATACCGAGCAACCGCATCCCGATCAAAAAGCCATCATCAGTCATTTGGGAGAAGCTTTGTCCATCATTCCCGCAATAGACTTGAAATTTGATTTGGTATTCATTGATGCAGATAAAAGCAACTACCTGAATTACTACCGGCTTATCATGGATAAAATGAATCCGGGAGGGATCATTCTATCCGATAATGTGCTCTGGAGTGGAAAGGTGGTGGAGACCCTGGATCCCAAAGATCAGGATACCGCTATTTTACTGGAGTACAACCGACAACTTGCCCAAGACACACGCCTCGAAACCGTACTACTCCCGATTCGTGATGGCCTAACAATAAGTAGGATAAAGACTACATGATATGTAATTAAATAGGATTAAATGCTAATAAATCAGAATAATTAGTATATTAGACCCCTATTTAAACCCCAATATCATGAAATTATTACAAGCAATTGCAGCTGCTGCGCTGTGCTGTTTGGTGGTGACCTCCTGCGAGCCCGACGACAGCGCTCCACAACAAGTCACTGACGGCAAGCTCGTCGCCACAGTTGAAGGTGAATCTTTTTCCGCATCTCCAGAATCCATTCAAGCCGCAATCATTGACGGTGCTCTCGTAGTTATTGCTACAGACATGGACAGCGGGACCACCATCCAGCTGAACGCTCAGGACCTCTACCAAAGCTATCACGACCTTGGTGAATTTCACGAAAGTGTAGCCACCTATAAGGCTAGCCGTGTAACCACCTTTACTACCAGTATGGCTCCCGCCAAAGGGGAGATTATCATTACAGATATCAATCTCGAGAACAGTACTGTATCCGGAACCTTTATGTTTGCAGCCTTCCGCACCACAGAAGATTTAAACAATCCGGATTACGAACAAATGCGCGTGACAGAAGGTGCATTTAGCAACTTACCGGTGGGAGTGATCCCAGCCCCTGAGCAGTAAATAGGCTGTAAAGAAAAAAACAAAATCTAACCATCAAAAAATCCCTGCCATCGCAGGGATTTTTTTAGTGCAGCGCTTGGTCATCTCGACAGACCTTGAAGGGGAAAACAGCTCTCCGGTGCATTAGCAAAACTATGCCCTGTGTTGAGACTTCTCGCTTTGCTCGAAGTGACGAATTATTTTGTACTTCAAACGGATCCTCCAAGATTGTAATCTACAGTCCTATTGAACTGCCTTCAAGGCATCTATATTTCCGTATCCATAATCACTGCTTTTGTTGGGGTAAAAGGCGGCGGCTTGTCTCAATTTACTCAAGACCTGATCTCGTGACCAACTGGGGTACCTGGCCCAAACTAAGGCGGCAATACCAGCCGTAGTGGCCGTTGCCACAGACGAACCACCTACATATTGACGATTTCCACTGTAAAAGCCGGCCACTGGCGCTGTACGATCTCCATCTCCCTCCCGCTGCATCACGACGGTAAAATCGATCTTACTTCCACTGTGACAGACATCACAACGGTCATACCGTCCGTTATCGGTGATTCCGGTAACCGCTACAGTTTCGCTCATACTGGCCGGGAAAATGACCCCATACCAATTGGTGATACTGGTAGACGTACCTCCTGCAGCAAAGATCAATTTACCCCGACTATGGGCATAACGTACGGCATCTTTCACATTGCCAATACTCCAGGGATAGCCAATAGACATGCTGATGATTTTCACATCACTACGGTTGGCCAACGCTTTTAGCGCGTTAGATACCCCTTTACGCTCGTGATAATCATCCAGCACCACATCTTCCGTGCCGCGGTAGGAGACCAGATTACTGTTATAGGCTACCCCCACCGGTAGATTGTCATTGTTGCGCGGACTCGTCATGGTACTCGCCATACTCGTACCATGGCCGCACTTATCATGTGGTCCGTCAAGATTGTTAGACCACCACCAGGAAGAATCGATAAAGGTGCCGTACCGCTGAACCGTTCTGTTGCTGCTGTATCCATCATTGAATCCGGCATTGGAAAGCAGATACTGGGAAGAAGAGATGCCGGTGTCGATCACCCCAACGGTCACTCCGGCCCCGGTGCTGTAATTCCAGGCCTGGGTAATGTTGTGTTGATCGAAAGTCCAGGAAACCTGAGCGCCTGGCGCCACGTTGCGGTAATCCGGAGCGGCTATAGTTTGATTGTCTTTGTTGCATCCTTTGGACGACTTGGGTAAGGGCACATCATAACTCGCTCCGCGCTGGTAAAAGGAATAGCCGTTGGGCTCAAGATACCGAATGATGTCATCGCGACCACGAAGTTGCTCGATAGTCTGCAAACTGTTCACCTCAACATCCATATAATTCAGGATGTCGTCTTCGTAGAAACGCTCAGACTTTTCGACCGTGCCTTCCGTTTCTTGGATCAGTTGGAGCACCTCCTGCTTGGCTCGAGGGGATTCCTGATCGCCAGCCTTCTCAAAACTGGCTCCCTTGCTTCCATAGCCCACCGTCAAGATCTTGTTGCCATGGTACACGGCACTGTATAAGACCTGATTAGTCGCCTGGGTCCAGTCAAAAGACCCTGTAGTCTGAAACTGCTCATCGATATAGGTATTGATCTCTTCAATACTCAATACCTTTTGAAAGGCATCCTCCAGTTCAGGTACGGCCTCACTTTGAGGAGTCACGATTTCCTCCTTAGAACAGGAAAAAAGCAGCATCGTCAAGGCGATACTGCACATCAATAATTTTTTCATGCTGATTTTGGTTAGTTGTTAGTAATCAGCTGAAGTTATTAATTATATCGAAATTTTAAAACGATTTTTTTGAAGATTTGATAAAACAACAGGCCCAAAAGGGTACCGACGCCTGCGCCAACTAAAATATCTCCGGGGAAATGCACTCCCACAAAGATGCGGCTACTGGAAAATAGCAAAGGCCAGAGGAACACGAAATAGATCCAGGAAAACGAATTCCTTAAGGCCAGAACAACGAATACACTTACCGCAAAAGAATTAGCGGCATGGCCTGAAAAAAAGCTGAAATTATCGGGAGTTTGGAGTACTCTGATCAGTTCTTCCAGTTCAGGTGTGTTGTTGGGCCGTAAGCGCGCTACCGTTACCTTGGTCCAGTTGGTCAACGCCAGGGTGGTGGCAAAGGTAAATAGGGTGAAGACTATGCCCAGTACTGCAGCGCGTGCCGAGTAGGCTTTCGCGAAAAGCACCGCAAATAACAGATATAAGGGAATCCAGTGTTCTATTTGAGTGACGAACACCCAAAAGGCGGTGTAGTCTCCTAGCGGTAAATTATTGAGATAAACGAAAAGTTCACTGTCAATACGCTGGAGTTCTCTCCACATTAAAACTGCCGTTTGATGGGACCGGTAATATCGTTAATGTCTTCTTTGGCCTTATCGATCTCTTTTTTGATATCCTTGGTGATATCAACATCGACGCCATGCTTTTCAGCACTCTTACTGATCTCTGATTTGATATCGTTGGTCGCATCTTTGAGTTGACGCATCGTCTTCCCCAAACCCCGTGCAATCTCAGGTACTTTATCTGCACCAAAGACCATAAGGACGATAAAAACGATAAAGGCGATCTCGCCGCCACTGATAAAAACCGGTAATAGCATAGCGCAAAGATACATGAAGAAAAGAAAAGCCGATGCAAATGCATCGGCTTTCTTATGCTACATACTTGGTTAAAACTAACCTTTTACATTTTCCTTGAACTCATCAAACTCTCCGAGCTTTTTGCGCTTCGGCCAGCTGTTGTTCGAAGTATCTACGTCTGCCGTTTCCAGGTCAGGATCGACTGTGATCTTTGTGATCTCCTTATCGGAAGCGACTGCCTTACTCACTTCAGCGTCGTTCTTTCTCCATACTTGTACCGGATAGGTGACCTTTTTGGTGCTACCATCTGCATAGGTATATTCGACAATGATAGGCATGGGTATTCCTCCCGGCTTCTCAAACACGATCTCGTAAAGGTACTTGGGCTCTTTGATCGCAGCACGCTCCTCAGCCGTGAAATTATCCATCATGTACTCTTTCAGCAACGGAGCATTCTCTAGTGGAGATTTGGATTTCATGCTTTCATCAAATTCCTCACTCCCCTCTTCAACTACGTAAACGCCTTCAAAATCATTAGGGGTCAAACCATAGCGGGCTAGAAGCTCTGTACCCTGTTTGGTAGGCTTGTCCGTCACGAAATAACTTTTGACTTCTTTGACTCCTATGTCCACGTTTTCCGTGGTATAGAACCATCCTCTCCAGTACCAATCCAGGTCAACAGAAGAAGCATCTTCCATGGTACGGAAGAAATCTTCAGGGGTTGGATGCTTAAACATCCAACGTTGGGAATACGTTTTAAAGGCATAGTCGAAAAGCTCACGCCCCATCACGGTTTCCCGTAGGATATTTAAGGCCGTTGCAGGCTTACCATAGGCGTTATTCCCCAATTGATAGACATTCTCAGGATTAGACATGATGGGAGAAATGAAATTTTGATCTCCCTTCATATAGTCGACAATCTTCGATGGCTCTCCGCGACGCGAAGGATATTTGGTATTCGGGGCAATCGCTTCCGGATAGTTCTCGCCAAATTCCTGCTCAGTGATGTACTGCATAAAGGTATCCAAACCTTCATCCATCCATCCCCATTGACGCTCATCACTATTCACGATCATCGGGAAGTAGTTGTGTCCTACCTCGTGGATGATCACACTGATCATTCCGAATTTAGTCCGATCACTGTAGGTTCCGTCTTCATTCGGACGACCGTAGTTCCAGCAGATCATTGGATATTCCATCCCTTGATTACGCGCATGCACTGAAATAGCCTTAGGATACGGATAGTCAAAAGTGAACTTAGAATAGGTGATCAACGATTGTACAACTGCTTTCGTGGAGTATTCCTCCCATAATGGATTCCCTTCTTTAGGATAGATGGAAATCGCCATCACATTGCGCTCTGGGAATTTCACCGCCTGGGCATCCATGATGTACTTGCGGGATGAAGTAAAAGCGAAGTCACGCACATAATTGGCGCGTAATTTCCAGGTCTTTTTCTTTTCTGAGAATCCTTTCTCGAACTTCTCAGCTTCTGCCTGGGTTCTGATGATCACAGGCTTGTCAAACGACTTGGTGGCCTGTTCCCATCGTTTCATTTCTTCTTTGGAATAAACTTCCTTGCGGTTGATCAACTCTCCGGTTCCATCCAAGAGATGGTCAGCCGGTACGGTGATATCTACTTCATAGTTACCAAAAGGCAGGGCAAACTCACCATTGCCCCAGAACTGATAGTTTTGCCATCCTTCCACATCATTATATACCGCCATTCTCGGGAAGAACTGTGCGATCACATAGTTTTTATTGCCATCAGGAAAACTCTCGTATCCTGAACGGGCACGATCAACGGTATGTTCCGGAATGTTGTACCACCATTTGATGTCAAAGCTGAATTGCTCGCCAGATTTTAATACTTCAGGCATTTCTACCCGCATCATGGTAAAGTTGATGGTGTATTTTAACGGCTTACCGTCGTGAGTAACTTTCTCGATATTGAATCCTCCATCAAAAGGCTGGCCCATGTAGGAGCCGATGAAAGTACCCGGTTGGTTTACCGGAGAAATACCACTACCGTTTTTCTCCAATGCCGGAGAATCCTTAGATCGAATGTTTTGATCCAATTGCACCCAGAGATATTCCAGATCATCGGGTGAATTGTTGATGTAGGTAATGGTTTCCTCCCCGTATAATTTTTGGGTCTTATCGTCCAACTCGATTTTCATCTTGTAGTTGGCCTCATTCTGATAGTATTCGTGACCGGGAGCTCCAGAAGCCGCGCGGTACGAATTAGGAGTAGACATTTCCTGATAAAGCTGTCTAAACTTGTTGATGTTTTCATGACCGGGTTGTGGTTCTTCCTGCTGCTCAGTTTCCTGACCATATGCCAGCAATCCGGCCGCTAAAAAGAACAAACTAAATACCGTGTATCTGAGTTTTTTCATTGATAAATAAAATTAAATTATGTGTTCGCTAAAATAAGGTTTTGCCTGTGTACTAAGGATTAGTCCTCTAAATTTAACAAGGCTTTATCATTTCCATCGATGAGCAAAAAGCTCTTCTTTTTGTTTTTGATATGGAAGTGCATCATGTTTTTTTGTTCCGGAGTTAAATCCATCAATACCGTGTTCTCCACTTCAATCACTTTAGGATCAGATACGTTCTTAAACTCCAAGTAACTGACCACTTGGTCATCCTCGTAGCGTTTTCCCAGAAAGTTGCCAGATCGTGCCTGACCATTGACCGTCACTTTAAACTTTTGTGACAGATAACGTTCGATCCAGGCATCCAGCACCTCCTGATCTGCGGTTTCATCCACCCGAATTTTCGGATCATAACGCTCTTGCAAGACGTCTTCCAGATCGTCATAAAATACACGGATAATCACCTGAAGTGCCTGATCTTCTTCACTGTATCCTACTTCACTGACCGACAGATAAAATTTGTGTTGTTCTACCTCAGTAGCATTGAACAAAAGAAAAAGGCAGATAAATAAGAATTTCATAAAGCTATAGTTCTCGTAAAATAACGGACGAGCCGTGAAGTTTATACAATTTGTAAAACAGTTCGACGAGCGCGAAAATAATACGCTGCAGTCTTAAACCCGCTACACTTTTCCAAAAACTATTCCAAACCTCTGCGCTTGCGATAAGCTGTGGCTTTATTCATCAAAGCATCCAATAACTCCAACAGTTCTTGCTGGCGAGCTAAGGCGCGGGTATGCTCATCCTCTTCGTAGGCAAAAAAAGCAAAATCAGCAATGAGCTCCTGTGGGATCTTCAGGGTTCTGGTGTAGATACTGTCTTCAAAAAGTTTTCGATTGGCTTCTACTTCCCGTTCCAATTGGGCAATAGCCATCTGTTTCTTCATTTCTTTGAGTCGGCCGGAAATGGCGTTAAGTATGTATTCCAAAGGCACACCACCCCCTCCAAACTGCATTTGGTACCGTCGAACTTCCGGTGGCCGGTATTCAGCCACCCGTCCCGGCAGGCCCAAATCAGAACCGACGATAGGCTGAGTAAGGGGAGCCACTCCAAAATCGTCCTCTAAATTTCCGGTTAGCGGTGAATCCCGCACCGTGACCGTAGCCAATTCATTCACTTTGGGAACTAAATAAAAGTCCAACTGACCCCGATCGTATAGACTGCGGGTGATCGGAATGGTTTCTCGCTCGTATTCTACCGACGAGATCATCAGGGTATCGCCCACACGAACCGGGATCCTGAAAACACCATCAGTACCTGTGGTCGTCCCTTTACCCAACTGAAGATTAACCACATTAAGTCCGCTTTTGTCTACGGTATCGTTCAGCACCCTACCTTGAAATAAAACACGCTCCTGCGCCCCCAAGATTCCGGTTAGTGCTAACAGGAACAAAAACAAGATTCCCCTTTTAATCCTTTCCACCTAACTGATTTTGATAAACAAGCGCCTTTTCATTGAAGACGTCTAAAACGAGCGCATGGTTGCCTGATTGGTAGTTCTTTTGAATATCGCTGGTCTCCATACAGTAGTAGAGAAAGTCGTCGATTTTCTCCATGGGTATGTGATAGCGCTCCAAAAACAGCGTGGATCCGTACGTTTGGGCCATAGCCACTGCATCTGCATTTTCCTGCTCCCATTGTCGTTTCGTATGGAGGTTTTTATAATACCCACCCAGGTTTTTATAAAGTGCCTCCACATCGATACCAAATCCTAAGCCCACAAATTTCACCGTTTTATGCAGAGGGATGATCTTCTCGGCATGTACCCCCTGAAACCCGGGGATACCCAAATCGTAGTAATTGATGGACGGGGCTATGGCGATCTTTGAAAGATCTCGTTCCAGGCTTCCGCTCAAAGGATTACCCAGGCGCACCTCTCCCAACTTATTGCGGTATTCCTGAAGGGTGACGATGAATTCCTCTTGAAAATGATCAGGAGTTACAATGAGGGCATCCAATTGGTACTGTACTGCAGAAAAAACCAGAGTATCTCCGGGTTTAGCCACAATTTCAAAGGCCCCCTCCTGATCGGCAATGGTATAGCGGTTGGCTGTTCTATTAATAATATGAACGCCTTCGGCAGCTTCTCCATTGGCAAACGACCCTTGTAGTGGACTACGTTGTGCCAGGACGCACAACGGCATCAACAACAATAGGACTACCCATTTAATTCTTGGAACGCGACGCATAGGATTTACTGGTATCCATCAAAAATTCGATCAGGTCTAATTCTCGACCTTTTTTGAGCATCTCAGACTCTAGGCCGTGCTGTTCTGCATAGAAAATAAACTGATTGATCTCGTCCATGGGAATATCGAAATTACGCTGGAAGAATACGTCGTCGTACATGGTCCGTAATTCGGCGTCAATATTGGGCAACACTACGGACTCCTCCACATCGTAGGGACGCTTTTTGACGATGGCCTTGAAAATATTGACAAAATTGATCCCATCGGTGAGTTGTGCACGAGTTATCCCAAGGTTTTCTACTTCTGATTGAGCGTCAGGAGCGATCACATATTGATTTTCAATACTGGCTACCGAGGAGGTCAAACGCGCATCCGGAGTATCTTGAGTGTTCACCCGACTCACATCAACTGTTATATTTCCGGACAGATCATAGGGTCTTACCACCACAGCGTCCATCACATTGACTGTTTCACTCAAGGATAAGGTCATACTGAGGGTTTTCATGATTCCCTCGTCCACAATGACGATGATATCATTAAATTGCAAGGAGTTAAAAAGCAATCGATCGTTCTTTTTTACCGCAATGGTGAATTCGCCCTCACTATTGGTAATGGTCCCAATATTGCTGGTCGTATTATAGACCGTAATGCCTTCAGGATCGTCTTCTTCAGGAACGATGATCTGACCCTTCACTTTAATTCTGAAATCTTGCTGAGCATACAAGGTTCCGCTCAATACAAGCAATACACACAGGAGTAATGTTCTTTTCATAGCACTCAATTTTTGACTAATTAACCGTTTTTTGACGGGTCTGATCGTCAGCCCCTCGGTAAACTTTTGTTAATTCTGATCTTATTAAAGATACGCAACCTCAACGAATTGCATCAAGCGGAGTCCTTGCTTTTCTCAAAAAATACCGACTTTTATCCTATGAAAAACTTAATACTGGCGAGTACTTCTACCCTGCATCAAGGCCAATACCTGTCCTATTTATTGACAGCGCTAGAGTCGCTTTTCGCGAAAGCCAACTCTGTTTTATTCATTCCTTTCGCCCGGCCCGGAGGTATCTCGCATGAGGCCTATACGCAATTGGCAAGAAAAGGTCTTACACCCTTGAATAAAAAGGTCGTTGGACTGCACGACTTTGAGGATAAGGTAGCTGCTCTGGAAGAAGCCGAAGCCATTATTACGGGCGGGGGGAATACCTTCGTCCTGGTAAACACCATGTACCAGTATGGTATTATGGAAACCCTACGCCAACAATTGCATCAGGGCACGCCCTACCTGGGGACCAGCGCGGGAAGCAATCTGGCCGGATTGACCATGCAAACCACCAATGACATGCCCATAGTTTATCCGCCTTCCTTTAAAACCCTGGGTATGGTACCCTTCAATATCAATGCTCATTATCTGGATCCACAACCCAACAGTACGCATATGGGCGAAACCCGTCAAACGCGGATAAAAGAATTTCACGCCTTTAATGCCATTCCCGTCGTAGGTTTACGTGAAGGCAGCTGGATACAGGTACAGGAAGAGCAGTCGAAACTTATGGGCCCCCACAGCGCCCGCATTTTTCAACGTGATCAAGAAGCCTTTGAATTAGCCTCCGGAGACCTGCTCTTGCTCTAAAGTTTTTTTAAAAAATGATAGCCCAGGATATCGTAGCCTTCATTGAGGTAAAACTTGTGTGAGGGATAATTGCTTACATAGCTATTGAGCTCTGAAGTCTCACAGCCTTTTCCCCGGGCGTAGGTGTAGATCCATTGAAACACCTGCTTTCCCAACCCCTTACCTCGATGAGCGTCACTGATGTAGACATGATCCGGCTCACAGGATTTACCGGCATAATGCCGGGTCATAAACCACAGTCCGAAGACCCCCACCAGCTGCTCTTCCCAATAAATGCCAAAGGATTCATAGTTCTGATTAAGCATTTCGCGAAAGCGTGCCTCCAGGAGCGCGTCGCTGATCTTATGCCCCATCAATTGCTGAACCAAAGGTAAAGTGGCGCTAAGGTCTTCTTCATAAACCCGCTTAATGGATAAGGAACTCATACCAAAATGTTTTAATTTTAAGATCAAATGTAGGTAAAATGCACATTGAACATAAGCAAAACGACCGTCGCGGACTCTTTTTTATCGAGGGAGATCAGGGAATTATTTCTCAACTTACGTATGACAAAAAAGGAGATCATTTGGTGATTGACCATACTGAAACCATTCGACCCGAGGAAAGCAAGGGCTACGCCAGTAAACTGGTTAAACACGTCGTAGACTATGCCCGGGAACATAATTTTACCATTGATCCGCTCTGTCCGTTTGCCGAAGTGCAGTTTGATCAAAATCCTTCCTACGCTGATGTCCGGGCTTCATGAGTAGCCCACTTCTTGAAACCGAACGTACCTATCTCAGGCCGTTCCGTCCGGAAGATGCTGACGGCCTCTTTGAACTCCATCAGGCGGAAGAAATAAGTCGCTTTACGAAAGATCGCCCATTTCCTGATCGGGAAGCTGCTCTCGAGTTCATCACCCACTATGACCATTACCAGAAATACGGACTGGGCCGCTGGGCAGTTATCCATAAAGGAAATGAAGAATTCCTGGGTTGGTGCGGCTTGCATTACGATCCTGGCTCTCGAAAAATTGATCTGGGCTATCGCTTGATCAAACGCTTTTGGGGACAGGGATTGGCGAGTGAAACCGCCAGAGCAGTCCTTGATCATGCTTTTGACCAGATGCATTATCCAGTCTTGTGGGCCCACGCCCATGTCGATAATGTAGCCTCTCAGCGCATATTGGAAAAACTTGGATTCCAAAAGAAGATGCAGCGGTCTGATGAGGGTGTACCCATCTTCACCTACCGTATAGCCAATCCCGATTATGCCTTTAAACGGATCAGCGCTTTAGAGACCTATCCCGTACGCCATCCCGTCTTGCGAG
This sequence comes from Flavobacteriaceae bacterium YJPT1-3, assembly GCA_029866965.1. Classification (GTDB taxonomy): domain Bacteria; phylum Bacteroidota; class Bacteroidia; order Flavobacteriales; family Flavobacteriaceae; genus Croceiramulus; species Croceiramulus getboli. The sequence goes on from CP123444.1 coordinate 252,246, forward strand.
AGGGCCAACCGTACGAAAAAGCACGAATGGAAGCTGATGACCTGGACACGACCACGCATTACGGAGCCTATTATCAGGATCAGTTGGTGGGAGTGGCCACCCTGATGTTGGACACCCATCCTGATTTTAAGGGGGAACAATGCCGCTTGCGCGGCATGGCCGTACTGCCCGAATTTCGTAAAAGAGGCATCGCTGAAATGCTGCTTCAGCTTGGTATAGAGGACTATGTGCAGAAAGGCTGCGATCTGTTGTGGTTTAATGCGCGCATAGGAGCAGTTTCCTTTTATCAAAAGTTAAGCTTTGAAATTCATGGTGAACTTTTTGATATTCCCGATATTGGAGCACATTATGTCATGAAAAAAACGATCCCTTGAAAACTTATGTTTCCCTTCACTTCTTCATCGCATTACTAATCACCATGAACTCGATGTACGCGCAACAAGCTTCGGAATTACCCCCGGAAGTGGAGCTCTACGGGCAGGGCGATCCGGATTTGACCTCAGGTGATGGCTATCGATTAAGGCCGGAAGCTGCTGTTGCTTTTGAACAAATGAAAGCCGCTGCTTTGAAGGACAGCATCCGTATTCAGGTGGTCTCTAGTTTTCGGGATTACGCCCATCAGAACCGAATCTGGGAGCGTAAATACAAGCGCTTTCGCGAAAGCGGACTCCGTCCGCAGGAAAGTATAGAAAAGATCATTGAATACTCGACCATCCCGGGCACCTCAAGACACCACTGGGGCACTGATATTGATCTGATCGACGGGAATGCAGACACCACTGGTGACGTATTGGTTCCTTCCAAATTCCACGGAAAAGGTCCCTTTTGCAAATTCTTGGAATGGATGAAAAAGCACAGTGAAGAATACGGATTCTATTTGGTGTATACCGACAATTATAACCGCAAAGGCTTCCATTATGAGCCCTGGCATTATAGTTATAGACCCTTGTCTAAGCCGTATTTAGACGCATATAAAAAATTGGACCTTCTGCAAAAACTGGAAGAAGCAGAATTGATGGGCAGCGAACATTTCACCCAGGAATTTATGAAGCGGTATATCGAGCAGAACATCCTGAATATCAACCCTGATCTTCTGTAAATCGAGGGTAGTTAAGCAAAGCCAATCTTTTGTAACTTTAGAAAGCACTAACACTGTTTCATCATGCGTAGAGGAGGTATTAAGATCAAATTGCTTTTGGGGGTCGCCATCATCGCATTCGCTTTAATCCGCAACTGTGCCCAAAAAGAGGAAAATCCCTATACGGGCAAGGTTCAGGCCATCAACATGACCCCGGAACAGGAAATTGCCATCGGACTTCAGTACGCTCCGGAAATGGCCGAGCAGCACGGAGGCCTTCACCCAGACCAACGATTGCAAGCTTTTGTGGATCAGGTGGGCGCCAAGTTGGTTGATCATACTGTGGCGCGTGAATCACCCTATGAATACAATTTTCACCTCCTTCAGGACGAAGAAACCGTCAACGCCTTTGCCTTACCCGGCGGTCAGATCTTCATCACCTATGCTCTGCTCTCCCGACTCGAAAACGAAGATCAGTTGGCCGGCGTGCTTGGTCATGAAATTGGCCATGTTTTAGGCAAACACTCGGCCGAACGTGTGGCTGAAAGCGAAAAATGGCAAACCATCACCATGGGCGCCGAAATGGGGGCGGGTGCCGGAGCCGTAGCCGGAGGGATTGGTCAGAATATCTTGTTGGGGAATGGACGGGAGGATGAATTGGAAAGTGACGAACTGGGAGTGCGCTTTATGATCAAAGCGGGTTACGATCCGGAAGCATTGATCGAGGTGATGCGCATTTTAAAAGAAGCCGGCGGATCCAGTCGCGTACCTGAATTTCAAAGCACGCATCCCGATCCTGACAATCGTATCGAAAAGATCAGAGAGGCGATTGCACGGTATGGAGGCTAAATCGTTTTCGTTAAACATCCGCTAAGAATCCCGCTGCCGCGGGATTTTGTGTTTATCTTTGAAGCAAACCTAATTCCATGAACAATAAAGTCATTTTAATGATTTTAGACGGTTGGGGAATCGCCCCGGACAAGACCGTATCTGCGGTGGACCTGGCCGATACTCCATTCATCGACTCGCTCTATAAAAAATATCCGAATGCCACCCTACTCACCCATGGGGAGAACGTTGGGCTTCCCGAAGGCCAAATGGGAAACAGCGAGGTAGGCCATATGAACCTAGGCGCCGGACGCATCGTCTATCAGGACCTGGCCAAGATCAATCGTGCGGTTCAACAGGACTCCCTTAAAGACGAACCGGTACTACAAGAAGCCTTTGACTACGCTAAAGAAAACAACAAAGCCGTCCATCTTCTGGGTCTATTGTCAGACGGCGGCGTGCATAGTCATATCGATCATCTTAAAGGACTCATCAAATCCACCGATCAGGCCGGACTGGAGCAGGTGTACATTCACGCCTTTACGGATGGCCGCGATGTAGACCCGAAGTCGGGTAAAGGCTTTGTGGAAGATATTTCCGCTTTCGCGAAAGCTCACAAAGCTCAGCTCGCGTCTATCGTAGGGCGTTACTACGCTATGGATCGGGACAATCGCTGGGAGCGCGTCAAAAAAGCGTACGACCTTATTGTCCATGGAAAGGGGAAACATACCGAAGATCCTTTGAAGGTGATGCAAGACAGCTACGAGGCAGGAATCACTGATGAGTTTATCGAGCCCATCGTGATCATCAAAAATGAACAGCCGGTAGCCCAGCTGCAGCAAGACGATGTGGTGATCTTTTTTAATTTCAGAACGGATCGCGGTCGTGAACTCACCCAAATGCTCAGTCAGCGAGACTTTCCGGAGCAAAACACCAAAAAACTCGACCTCCACTACGTCACCATGACCAACTATGACGACACCTTTGAAAACGTTCATGTGGTCTATGGAAAAGACAACTTACGCGATACTTTAGGCGAGGTCTTGTCCAAAGCGAGTAAAAAACAGATCCGTATCGCAGAGACGGAAAAATATCCTCACGTGACCTTTTTCTTCAACGGAGGACAGGAAGTCCCCTTTGAAGGCGAGTCCCGTATCATGTGCAAGTCTCCTCAAGTGGCTACTTACGATCTGCAACCGGAAATGAGCGCTTATGAAGTGCGCGATAAGATCACTGCAGCCCTGAAAGAAGAAGAAGCTGATTTTGTTTGCCTCAATTTTGCCAATCCGGATATGGTAGGGCATACCGGGATCATGGAAGCAGCCATCAAAGCCTGCGAAACCGTGGATGCCTGTGCTAAGGCGGTGGTAGAAACCGGCCTGGAGCACGGCTATTCCACCATCATTATCGCCGATCACGGAAATTCGGAGACCATGGTCAATCCGGACGGCAGTCCAAATACCGCCCATACCGTAAATCCGGTGCCCATCATCCTGGTTGATCCGGACCGTAAAAAAATAAATTCCGGAATCCTGGCCAATGTAGCGCCTACCCTGCTAGACATGCTGGGCGTAGATCAACCGGAAGCCATGACTGAACACTCTCTAATCACAGAATAAATCAAAACCATGCATACTTATAAAACCCTCGCCCTATTCTTCTTACTCTTGGCCTTGACCCCTTTGAGCAGTTGTAAAAATGACACCAAAACTGTGGAAGAAAGCCAGGAAACAGGGGAAAAAGAAGTAGAAATGGAAGAGGAAGAGATCCTGCTTGGGTTACAATCCAGACAAGCCCTGGAACAAGCTCCGTATAACTCTTGGTTTACTGAGAATTACGAAGACTACGAGCTCGATCAGGAACTCCTTCCTGATCTGGAGCAAGCCCTGCAAGGCGTAGAGATCACCCTCTTTATGGGTACCTGGTGCAGTGACAGTCAGCGAGAAGTACCTCGATTCTATAAAATTCTGGATGCGGCCAACTACGATGCAGATCAGATCCGCCTCATCACCGTAACCGAAGAAAAAGATACACCAGCAGGCTATGAAGACGGGTTGAACATCACCAATGTGCCCACCATGATCTTCACCAAGGAGGGTGAAGAACTGGGGCGTATTGTAGAATATCCGGTTGAATCCCTGGAAAAAGACATGCTCAAGATCCTCACCGGGGCGCCTTATGAGCACGCTTACGCGGAATAACATGCTTTGATTTTAGCGGCTCTACCTCAAATGCGATAAACATTGTATTTTTGTAGATTATGAGTTCCCCTAACGCGACCAAGACCATAGCTGTAGATTTTGATGGCACCCTGGTAGAAAATGCCTATCCAGCCATTGGAAAACCCATGCTCTTTGCCTTCGAGACCTTGAAAAAACTTCAAGAGAAGGGCTTTTTGCTCATTTTATGGACCTATCGCTCGGGAACCCAATTGGAAGAGGCGGTGGCTTTTTGTGAGAAAAAAGGAATTGAATTCTACGCGGTTAATAAAAGCTATCCTGAAGAAGAAATGAGTACGAAGATCAGCAGAAAGATTCATGCCGATCTATTTATTGATGACCGAAATATTGGAGGCCTTATGGGCTGGGGTGAAATTTATCAGTTGCTGATCGGTACCGAAGGCCAACCCGCAACGGTCACCCTAAAAAAGACAAAAAAGAAGAAACCGGGCCACCGACTTCTGGAGAAGTTTAATGCCTTGTTTGAAGACGACGAATAACAATAATACATGATCATACCCAAAACTCGAGAAGAAATCGAATTGATGCGTGAGAGCGCTCTGATCGTATCACGCACCCTGGGCATGTTGGCTGCAGAGGTCAAGCCTGGCGTGACCACCTTACAGCTGGATAAACTGGCAGAAGAATTCATCAGAGACCATGGCGCCGTACCCGGTTTTCTGGGCTTGTACGACTTTCCGAACACCCTCTGCATGAGTCCGAATGAGCAAGTGGTGCACGGTTTTCCCAATGATACCCCTTTGGAAGAAGGCGATATCATCTCTATTGATTGTGGCGCCATTAAAAATGAGTTCTACGGAGATCATGCTTACACCTTTGAGGTAGGCGAAGTGGATGAAGGGACTAAGCACCTTTTAGAGGTAACCAAAGAGAGTTTGTACATTGGGATCAGTGAGTTTAAAGCGGGAAACAGGACCGGTGATGTAGGCTATGCCATACAGCGATATACGGAAGCTCACGGCTATGGGGTCGTTCGCGAACTCGTAGGTCACGGCCTGGGACGCAAAATGCATGAGGATCCGGAAATGCCCAACTACGGCCGCCGCGGACGCGGCAAAAAACTCGTTGAAGGCATGGTGGTCGCCATCGAACCCATGATCAATATGGGTACCAAAAATATCAGGCAACACCGGGATGGATGGACCATCACTACCCGCGACAATAAACCCAGTGCCCATTTTGAACACAACGTAGCCCTGATCGACGGAAAACCGGAACTACTGTCTACCTTTCAATACATTTACGACGTACTCGGAATCGAAAGTGAGGAAGAAGTCCCCTTTCGACGTGAACCTTTGGTGGTCTAAGCGTGAAAAAGCTCTTCCGTTTCGTCCTGCAAAAAGTTCCCCGCCCCTGGCTGATCCGGATGAGTTATTGGATACGCCCCATTCTGGCTACTCTACTGCGCGGAAAACGCTATACCGACCCCATTGATAATAAAAGTTTTTCCCGCTTTCTTCCCTACGGTTATGGAGCCCAGCGAGACAACGTCTTGTCCCCGTCGACCCTCTCCCTGGAAAGGCACCGGTTGCTTTGGCTGTACTTAGAACGAGAGACCAGCTTCTTTAACGAACCGGCCTCCTTGCTGCATTTTGCGCCTGAACAGGCTTTTTATAAGCGCTTTCGCGAAATGGATCACCTGACCTATACCACCACCGATCTTAATTCGCCCCTGGCCGATGTGGAGGCCGATATCTGTGAACTCCCCTTTGCAGACAACAGCTATGATTGGATACTCTGTAACCACGTCTTAGAACACATCCCAAATGATCTGCAAGCGATGCGTGAATTGTACCGAGTGCTCAAACCGGGAGGCACAGCCATTCTACAAGTTCCTTTAGACAATGACCGGGCCAATAGCTTCGAAGATGATTCGATTACGGATCGTAAAAAAAGAGCAGAAATCTTTGGACAGTACGATCATGTGCGCATTTACGGTATGGACTATTTCGATCGTTTAGCCAGCGTTGGATTTCGCGTAAGCGCCGTCGACTATACCCGAGAGCTGCAGTCAGGAGAAGTGACCCAATATTGCCTGAGTCGGGGAGAATTGATTCCGGTCTGCTTTAAATAATTCGTATTTTAGTCCCCTTATGCGTGGCATCCTCCACCCTTACCTCAGTGCCTTGATCGGACTTTTTTCGTGCCTAACGATCTGGGCGCAAAATCCCAACGATTGTGTCAACGCAGTTTTAATTTGCGGAACTACAGCTATAGGCATTGAACCCGATGGGGCCGGAGCTGATGAATTTGCCTCGCCCAATAACTTTGCCCCACCCTGTTACACCTTCAACAATAATACGGTCTGGTTTCAAGTAGAAATAGAAGCTGCCGGAACCTTTGGATTTGACATCGTCCCTGATAATGGCACAGATGATTACGATTTTGCAGTCTACGGGCCCGTTACCGACTGTAGCAATCTAGGGGCTTCTATTCGTTGCTCCAGTACCAATCCGCAGCAGGCGGGCGTATCTGCTGATACCGGTCTGAATGGCACTGAAACAGACACTCAGGAAGGTCCCGGTCCTGACGGTAATGGCTATTTACAGTGGCTTACGGTGAATGCCGGCGAGCGGTACTACATATTAGTAGATCGAGCCATTGGCTCTGCCGGTTTTAATTTCAATACCACCGGATCTGCTCAACTGCCATTGGCTCCTGAAGCTAACCCAGTAACCGATCTGGAGTCCTGCGATCAAAGCAACGCCGGTCTGGAACAAGCCGAATTTGATCTGTCACCACAAATCCCACTAATACAGAATGGTCAACCCAATACTGCGGTCACTTTTCACGCCTCCCTTAACGATGCCAACATTGGGATCAATACTTTACCTCTGAATTATACGAATACGGCCAATCCTCAAACCATTTATGCACGCATTCAAAACAGCACCAACTCCTGTTCAGCGATTACCGATTTTGAACTTCAAGTGACCTCAGAGCCTAATTTCTCCACTCCCGATGATTTATATTTCTGTGATCTGGGCGCACCCACACTCGTGACCTTGAGTATTTTCGATGATCAAATAAGCTCAGACAATCCCTCGCTTGATATTTCCTATTACAGCAGTTTGACCGATGCTGAAAACGACCTCAACGCAATCACAGAAATTATTATCGCTTCAGGCACGGTCACCGTGTATTTTCGGGTGACTGAAAATTTTCCCAATGGTGCCAGCTGCGTAGGGCTTGGACAATTCTTAATCGGTGCCGAGTCGAGTCCGTTGGCCAATGCCCTTCCTCCTTTTGAACAGTGTCGCAATCCTGACGGACCTACGAATTTCGATTTGGCCGGGCAGATCGACGCGATCAACGCCGGCAATCCTCCGGATAGCTACCAAACGTTCTTCTACTTCAGCACAACAGACCGGGCCAACGACGACAACCGTCTTCCTTTAAATTACGTTCCACAATCAGATGGCGAGTTCATTTACATTCGGGTGATCGATCCCGTTTCCGGATGTTTTACCGACACTCAACTCGAACTCATCACCCATCCCAATCCACAACCCAGCCTGTATCCAAATGATCTCTACTGCCTGAACAGCCCGGATGCTCTGATCCTGGAGACTGAGCCCGGCTTCGCCTATTACCGGTGGAGTACCGGTGAAGAAGGTCCTGACCTGAACCAGATCAGCGTGCGCGAAGGCGGCACCTATACCGTGGAAGTAAGCAACGAATTTGGTTGTACCACCAGCGTAAATACCGAGGTCCAGGTGTCGAATAGTGCTACCATTCAGGACATCACAACGACCCGATTTGAATATCCCAATAACCAGGTAGAAGTGGTGGCGACCGGTGAAGGAGATTATGAATATTCGCTGGACGAGGGTCCTTTTCAGGAAAGTGCGGTATTCAATCCGGTACCCTATGGCTTTCATACTGCCTTTGTGCGGGATCGCAATGGGTGCGGCATCGTTAGTGAGCGCTTTCTGGTATTGGACTATCCGCGTTTTTTCACCCCCAATGCTGATGGTTTTAATGATCTGTGGTACATAGAAGGTCTGGAAACCATACCTCAGGCACGGAGTCTGCGTATTTACAACCGCTATGGAAAATTACTGCGCCAACTCGATCTTAGAAATCCCAGCTGGGACGGCACCCTCAACGGAAGCCGGTTACCCGCAGATGACTATTGGTTTGAATTGATCCTGGAAGAGGGATTTACGGTACGTGCTCATTTCAGCCTGAAGACTTAATCCAATTGCAAGCGGAAGCCCGGAGTCGCATAGATGGACGTACTGTCTTTGGATACTTCGTAAATCAAGTAGGCATCTATCTCTTTATGGGCCTTTAGGAAGGCCTGTGCTTTTTCCAGGCCCATGGCCATAAAAGCTGTAGCATAGCCGTCAGCGGCTGCACAAGTGGATGCCAGTACCGAAGCACTCAGCACATTACTTGCCTGCGCACTGCCGGTTCGCGGATCTAAGGTATGCACGTAGCGCGCACCCGTAGTCGGATCAATGCGGTATTTTCGGTAATTACCGGAGGTGGCCATACCCTGATCCCTTAAGCGTACCGCTGCAGAATAACTTCGTTCTGCCAGTTGAGAATCGACATTCTCTATGCCCACCCTCCAATCGGCCTCTTTGCGAAGATTGCGGCCGCGAGCCAAAAGCTCGCCACCCAATTCGATTAAATAATCCTGGACACCCTGTGCTTCCAGATACGCCCCGATGCGATCGATCCCGTAGCCTTTGGCAATGGCACTGAAATCAAAGGCGATCGCCGGATGATTTTTTTGGATACGTCCGGATTCGGTAAGTTGTACTTTTTGAAAACCTACGTATTCTAATAAGGAGTCGACCTTTTCCTGATCCAGCTCATTGAGCTCATAGCCGGGGCCAAAACCGTAGGCATTGGCCAGGACCCCCACGGTAGGATCGAAGAATCCATCCGTCTGCTGATGTAGCTTTCGCGAAAGCGAAAACACTTCCTGAAACATAATATCTACCACCACTGAAGTGTCTCCTTGATTGATCCGGGAAATGTCTGAGGTAGGGAGGTAGGTACTCATCGATTGATTGACCCGCTGTACCACCGAATCAATACCCGTCTTCCAATCTTGTTCTTGAGTACTGTACAATTGAATCCCATAGGTCGTCCCAAAGGCTTCCCCCTGAACAACCTGATAACTCACTTGTGGCTCCTGGCAGGAGGATAAGCACAGTAGGAAAATGACGATGTAGTGATAAATTCTCATAAGATCTCCTGTAAACCATTATAAATGACGCTGTAATTGGTACCCTGCACCAGGGGTTTCTGATAGTCTTCAGCATGCCCCAGACCCACCCCGGCATAGAAGGTTCGCGCCTCAAACTTCGCTGCATGATCCTTCATTTTTTGCATAAAGTCCCGATCGTAATGCGTAACTGGATCAGGGTAGGAAACCGCTCTGACAATAATGAAATGGAGTTTTTTGTCTTTGAGCGCGACAAACTGCGGATCTCGTTTCAGTTTTGAGTTTACACCCAAAAACTCGAAACCATCGGCTTCAAGTTCCTTCCCAACCACATTCATGGCCAGATTGTGCAGTTCTTGAGGGGTAAGTTCCTGTGACATAGGTAAAATTAAAAAACCCTGAATAGACATTCAGGGTTTATGGTTTAAATCATGCTTGCATATTATCCTCCGAAGTCATCGAAACGGATATTCTCATCTGGGATTCCGAAATCCTCACCCATTTTTTGAACCGCCTGGTTCATCAATGGAGGACCACAGAAGTACAATTCGATATCTTCAGGAGCCTCATGCTTGCTCAAATAATGATCGATCACGCATTGGTGTATAAATCCAACGAAACCATCACCGGGAGCGTCCAGGTCTTCTTTCACTTTCCAGTTATCCTCCTCTAAAGGTTCAGACAAGGCTAAGTAGAAACTGAAGTTTGGGAAATCTTTTTCCAATTGGTAGAAATGATCCAGATAGAACAACTCGCGTTTAGAACGTCCTCCATACCAATAGGTTACTTTACGACCGGTTTTTAAGGTCTTAAAGAGATGGTACAAATGGGAGCGCATGGGCGCCATACCGGCACCACCCCCTACGTAGAGCATTTCTGCGTCTGATTCGTTGATAAAGAACTCTCCATAAGGTCCGGAGATGGTCACCTTATCACCTTCTTTCAACGAGAAAATATAGGAAGAGGCTATCCCGGGATTCACATCCATCCACTGGTTCTTCGCTCGATCCCATGGCGGCGTAGCGATACGCACGTTCAACATGATCTCACGCCCCTCTGCAGGGTAGGAAGCCATAGAATAAGCGCGCTCTACGGTTTCGGTATTCTTCATCACTAAAGGCCACAAACCGAATTTATCCCATTCCTGCTGGAATTTATCGGGTTTATCATGCTCCTCAGGGTGAGCGGTGATATCCATATCTTCGTATTTCACTTCGCAGGGCGGAATCTCGATCTGGATGTAGCCACCCGCCTTGTAACCCATGTCTTCCGGAATCTCGACGACGAATTCTTTAATGAAAGAGGCGACATTATAGTTACGTACAACCACGCCGTCCCATTTCTTAATTCCAAAGATTTCTTCAGGAATCTCGATATTCATGTCTTGTTTTACTTTCACCTGACAAGCCAATCGAGCACCTTGTTGTAATTCTTTACGGGTAAAATGCGGAGTTTCTGTAGGCAGGGCTTCACCACCACCTTCTAAAACATGACACTCACATTGAATACAGGTACCTCCACCTCCACAGGCTGAAGGCAGAAAGACTTTCTTGCTCCCCAGTGTCGACAATAGCGAACTTCCTGAGGCGACTTCAATTTTTTTCTCGCCATTAATGGTAATGGTCACGGGTCCGGAGGGTGATAATTTTTCTTTGGTAAAAATCAAGAGACCTACCAAAGCCAGTATCAGCACTAAGAAGGCGACAACTGTGGCGATTACAACACCTGTGGTACTTGCGGCTAAAAGAATCATACTACTCATTAATTTTGATGTTAGTCACTTCGGCTACTTCTTTATTGGCTGCGGTTTCTTGGTTGTCTGTTTCTGGGCTTACTTGAGCGCTTTCTGCTTCCGCTGGTGCGGCTTCATCGCCTCCGGTAAGCATCCCACCAAAACTCATAAAGCCAATGGCCATGAGTCCGGTGATAATAAAGGTAATTCCTAATCCGCGTAAGGGAGCAGGTACGTTGCTGTATCTGATCTTTTCCCGTATGGCTGCAATGGCGAGGATGGCTAGAAACCAACCGATCCCGGAACTCACTCCGTAGTTGAAGGCCAAGCCTAGTGAGGCAATGTCTCTAGACTGCATAAAGAGAGAACCTCCCAGGATCGCACAATTTACCGCGATCAAGGGCAAGAATATCCCCAATGAATTATAGAGTGCCGGAGAGAATTTCTCCACCACGATCTCTACCAATTGCACCATGGTTGCGATGGTCGCAATAAATAGGATAAAGGATAAAAAGCTCAAATCGTAAGAGGCGTATTCCGGGCCTAACCAGCTTAGGGCTCCGTCTCTTAAAATATACTGGTCTAACAACCAGTTCAAGGGAACGGTTACGGCCAGAACGAAGATCACGGCAGCACCCAATCCCACGGCGGTAGTAACTTTTTTGGAAACCGCCAGATAAGAACACATCCCCAGAAAGGTCGCGAAGACCATATTATCGATGAAGATGGATTTGAAAAATAATTCCGTATGCTCTAACATAGTGTATGTGTTTTAGAAAGACTCGGTCTTTCTTTTAGTTTTCTTCGATCAAGGCTTTATTTCGCGAACGCTGTACCCAAATAATGAGTCCGACTACGATCAACGCCATGGGGGACAACAACATAAATCCGTTGTTTTCATAGCCAAAGGCATATAAACCGGTTTGTTCAATAGGATCTCCCAGTACTTTATAGCCCAATAAAGTTCCCGAGCCCAATAACTCACGGAAGAAACCTACAATGATCAGGATAATTCCATAACCCAAGGCATTTCCGATACCATCTAAAAAGGACTTCCACGGACCGTTCCCCAGGGCGAATGCCTCAAAGCGACCCATGATGATACAGTTGGTAATGATTAGCCCGATGAATACCGAAAGTTCTTTACTCAGACTGTAAGCGTAGGCTTTCAATACCTGATCTACAATGATCACCAAAGCAGCCACTACGATCAATTGAACGATAATCCGAATTTTAGAAGGAATCGCATTGCGCATAAGAGAAATAACGACGTTTCCAACCCCCATAACGAAGAGTACGGAAATGGTCATTACAATACTAGCTTTCAGCTGTGCGGTAATCGCCAAAGCCGAACAGATCCCGAGTACCTGAATGGTAATGGGATTGTTATCCGCTAAAGGGTCAAGAATTAAACCGCGTTCTTTTTTTGAAAATATGGCCATGGTTATGCTTTTATATTTTTGATTGCAGGAACGTACATGGGCAAGTATTTTTTCATCATTGCCGTAATTCCGTCTCCTGTGATGGTAGCACCGGCGAGCGCATCTACTTCGTTATCCTCTTTCTCAAGATTCTTAGGGTCATTGTTTCCTTTGGCTACAGTCACCCCAGCGATACGGTCCGGATTCACCTTATCCAGGATACGCTCCCCAATAAAATCATCCATAAAGTAGCGCTCTTTGATATTAGCGCCCAGTCCGGGGGTCTCTCCCTTGTGGTCAAAATAGACTCCCTGGATGACCATCTCTTCATCCAAAGCAACAAAGCCCCAGATGGCGTCCCAAAGGCCCTTTCCACGCATAGGCACAATATAGAAAGTCTTCCCGTCCTTCTCACCAATCATGAGCGGTAAACGCTGCTGATAATTAGGATCTTTGGCTTTCGCTTCCTCTTTTTGAAGTTCGATCAAATAAGCCTCCGGATCTTCAGTGACCTGATCCCCTTGAATGACGTATTGCTTAGTGATGTATTTGTCGAATTCTTCAGCGACATCTTCAGCGTTGACAAAAGACACGCTACTCTCCCCCTCGTTTTCATTGACACCCATGGCGTACAGAATATTCTGCTGCTTTTCCAGCTTCTGATTAACCGTGATGGTGGGCTTCAAACTAGAGGCAATGAAGGCCAAAAGCGAACCTACGACCATAACCATGATGACCGCAAATACAATGGTATACCCGTTCTTTTCAGTATCTATAGCCATGACTATGCAGTTTTAAGTTTTAAACGTTTCATTCGTTTCTTGATGTTCGATTGGAGCACGTAGTGGTCGATGGTTGGAGCAAAGACATTCATCAACAGAATCGCCAGAAATACCCCTTCCGGATAGGCCGGATTGAAGACACGGATCAAAATCGAGATGAAACCGATCAGGAATCCGTAAATGTACTTTCCTTTATTGGTTTGTGAGGCCGTCACCGGATCGGTGGCCATATACACCGCACCAAAGAGGATACTCCCGATGATCAGGTGCTGCCAGAATGGTACACTCATCAAACCGTAGAATTTACTCGTGTTACCGATCCATCCTGCATCCACCACTCCATTAAAGATCAAGCCCATGACTAAAGCACCCACGATGGTACTCAAAATGATTCTCCAGCTACCAATCTTGGTAAAAATGAGGAAAGCCGCGCCCACCACGATGAGTAGCTTACTGGTCTCTCCCACGGAGCCCGGTATGAATCCAAAGAACATTTCACTGTAGGAATACACCACCTCCTGATTCTGAGCGTAGCTTCCTAAGATTGTTTCCCCGGAAATGGCATCCGGTCCTCCGGCACGATCTACCGCTTCATGCACCCAGACCTTATCTCCCGACATCCAGGTTGGATAGGCGAAGAAAAGGAAAGCACGAATGGTTAGCGCCGGATTGAGTATGTTCATTCCGGTACCCCCGAATACTTCTTTTCCAATGACTACTCCAAAGACCACGGCTACCGCAAGCATCCACAAGGGGATATCAATGGGAACGATCAACGGCACCAGCATTCCGGTAACCAGGTAACCTTCTTCCACCTCATGCCCTTTGATGACTGCAAAGATGAATTCAACCAAAAGTCCTACCCCATAAGAGACAATCACTAAGGGCAGAACCGTGATACAACCCAGAACGAAGTTATCCCAGGTAATGAAGCTTCCCATTAAGGAAAACTCCGGATTCTCTCCATTGGCTACTGCAATGGCTCGGTAGTGCTGATATCCCGCATTAAAAATTCCGAAAAGCAAACATGGAACCAAGGCTAGAATCACCGTGTTCATGGTTCGCTTCAGGTCATCAGCAGCGCGAATATGCGCTCCGTTATGGGTAGTTTCGTTTGGGGTATACAAAAAGGTATGAAAAGCATTAAAGGCCGGTGCCCACTTATTGCCTTCAAACCGCTGTTTAATCCCGTCTAATTTTTGTTTTAAACTCATAGCAATTATCCTATTTCTTTATACATCACATCAAGACCTTGTCTTATTATCGCTTGGTGAGGTTGTTTGGAGACGCATATAAATTCAGTCAATGCAAAATCTTCAGGAGCGACCTCGTACATTCCGAGAGCTTCCATTTGGTCGAGATCTTGCACCATACATGCTTTTAAAATTTGTAGTGGATAAATATCCAATGGGAATACTTCTTCGTACGACCCGGTGACCACAAAGGCCCGGTGCTCCCCATTGGTATTGGTATCCAAATCGTATTTCTTTTTGGGTTGCATCCAGGAAAAGGTCAAGGCTCGCGTGGGAGAGATCTTATCAAACACCGGTTTGTTCCAGCCAAAAAATTCATAGTCATCGCCTTCTGGGATGGCCACGAATTCGTTGTGATAAAATCCTAAACTACCATCCTGCTCTACCGCATCGCCGGTAAGCACATTTCCGGAAATCAAACGAGCGTCTTCTTCCACAGCGGTAGCCGGCAAGAAAGAAGCTACTTGTGCGCCAATTTTTACCTGGGTGTATTGAGGTTCTTTTACGGAAGAACCGGAAACCGAGATGACTCGAGTGGCATCAAAGGTTCCTTTTAAAAGGGAATGACCAATGATCACCAGATCTTGAGCGTTTACGGTCCATACGGTTTCCCCTTTATTCACGGGTCCGATCTTGTTGATCTGCGTGCCTACATTTCCAGCCGGATGCGGTCCGGCCGCCTGGTGAAACACACAATCTTGAAGCCCGGCAAACGGAGATTCTCCCTTCTTAGGCACGGTGATATGAACGCTACCCTCTGTCATTTTGGATAAGGCCGTAACCGCAGCCTGCAATTCAGCCTGCTTGTCCTTCAATACCAGATTATAGTCGGGTGCTAACGGAGCGGTGCTGTATCCGGAAATGAAAATATCCCGGGGTGCTGTATCCGGATTAGCGATCACGTCATACGGACGTTGCTTGATGAACGGCCACAAACCGGAGGCTAAAAAGCGTTTTTTGAGGTCTTCTGCTTTTGCAGAAGCAAGCTCAACACTTCCAAAATCTTTATACTGATCTTCGCTATCGGGAGTGATCACAATGTGCGTGATGACGCGCTTAGCTCCACGCCGAATTTCCGCCAGGGTTCCAGACACCGGAGCCACAAAACGAATGCGATCATCTGTTTTAGAATAGAAAAGATCATCTCCTGCTTTGAACTGAGCTCCCTCTTTCACGACCATCTTGGGAGTGATCAAATGAAAATCTGCAGGCTTAATGATGTATTGCTCAGAACGACGGCCCGGGGAAATAGTTTTCTGGGCTTCGCCCACTAGTTTTATATCCAGACCTTTTTTAATCCTAATGTCTTTTGACATATAATTAGGTGTTTGGTTTGCTCTTAAAAGTGCGCAAATTTAAGGATTAAAAACTATTTTTTTTGGCAGATCAGCAGAAAAAAGTTCAACAAAATCGGCATAGAATTTGTCTATCTTTGATCTATGAAATTTTTTCAAAGCGCTATTTGGGCTGCTGTCTTGATTCTCGGTTTTCATTTTTCAGTCTGGGGGCAAGTCGCTGAAGAGATGGAAGCTCCCCCCTACATCAAAACCATTCAGTTTATTGGAAATTCTGATTTTGGCCTGCTGCCGGTCATTCGTTTAGGAGATCCGCTGGTGATCAGTTTTGATGATATCATTGGCGATGAAGCCGATTATTACTACACCATTACGCACCACAATTTTGACTGGACTCCCAGTTTGCTCGTAAAATCAGAATACTTAAGAGGCTTTGACAATCTGCGGATCCGTGATTATCAGAACTCTTCCAATACCCTGCAACCCTACAGCCATTACGAACTGCGGATTCCCAATGCGCAAACCGAAGCCTTGCTACAAACCGGGAATTATCTGTTGAGTATCACCAATAGCGAAGGTGAACTGGTCTTCTCCCGAAAATTTATGATCTATCAGCCTCAAGCCAGCGTAGGTCTGCGGATTCGGCGTTCACGCGACCTCAACTTCATCAACTCGAAGCAAGCCGTTCAATTTCGCATTGATCCCGGAGAGCAAATCCTGATCAATCCCAAAAAGAATGTGAAAACCATCATTCTTAAGAATAATAACCTAAAGAACAGCATAATCGGACTCGAGCCGCAGTTTGTTCTCGGCAACGTTCTGGAGTACCGCTATGATCAGGAGGCTTCATTTTGGGGAGGGAATGAATTTTTTAATTTTGAAAACAAAGACATCCGTGCGGCGACCAATATGATCGACTATATCGAATTGGAATCGCTCTACCACAACTACCTCTATACTAATCCCAACCGCGATTTTCAGCCCTACACCTACAATCCGGATATCAACGGTGCCTTTGTGATCAACACCCTCATAGGTGACGCTCCGGAGCTGACCGCTGATTATGTCTGGATTCACTTTTCCGTTTTTAGCACCGGACTGGAAGATGGAAAAGAAGTGCATCTGTACGGAAATTTCAACAATTATGAACTGGGGGAGCAAACCCGCATGCGATACAATCCGCAACAAGGGATTTACGAGAAGGCCCTACTCTTAAAACAGGGCTTTTACAATTACCGCTACGCGGTTACTGACTCCCAGCAACGATTGCTTAAAAATGATATTGACGGCGATTTCTGGCAGACTGAAAATGAATACACAGTACTGGTGTATTACCGCAATCCGGGCAGTCGAATTGATGAACTTATTGGAGTAGGAAAAGGAAATTCAACGACGATCAGGAATTAGAGGGCCTATCTGCGGCGATCCACACGCCTTCCACTGAATCGTAGCTTAATTGCCTCTGCACTAGTTTTCCACTTCCTTCGTCCATAATAGAGCACTCGTCTATGGGCTGCGCATAAAGGTGCAGACTAATACTGCGCCCGTCTGCGGCATTGCGTAAGCTGTGATAGCCCATCGCATCATTCATATAGGAAATTTCGGTTTTGCAGATCGTCATGCGATGATCTTCCATAAGATCAGTGTACGCTATGGCCCCGTGGTTTACTTTAGTCTTGTAGCGCTTTTCTTCCAGTTTACCCTGCACCATATGCACCCAGCACTCTTGGCCTCCATGGCAATGAATTGGAGTTTCCTGGCCTTTTTCCCAGCAGAGAACCATCAGTTCATAACGGGAGGTGCGTACAATACAATTTCGCGTGTATCGCTCCGAATGCCAGAATAGAAAAGGCTTTAAGTCATTTAAAGGCAGGATCATTTCGTTGGCTAAAAGGCGATAATCGCGAGAGCCAGTCGCCAGCGCATCCAATAATTCGTCCAGCCGGGTGATAGTTTCTGTCTGCATTTGCTACTTAAGTCAAGGATAATGGTGAATCTCTTCTTCGGTTTGGGAATTCAACCGTAATTTTAACCAGAAGCCAGCAAACAAAAAAATAAAATATGCGTGAAGAGTTAGACTTATTTCATCGCTTAAGCGAAATACTCTTGAATGAAGAAGAAAAGCAGCCGGTCATTGCACCTATTGCCGCTGATGCCTTGTTTGAGACCTTAGACCTATCCCTCCCACAAGAACCCATGGTAGCAAAACACTTTGAGCACAGTTTAAAAGAACTGGTCCTGAGCACGCCGCGAACCGCCACCCGTCTTTTTTTCAATCAATTATTTGGAGGAAGGCAACCTATAGCCACCCTGGGCGATCTGCTGGCCGTCCTGCTGAACAACAGCATGTACACCTACAAGGTGGCCGGCCCTCAGGTAGGCGTAGAAAAAGCCATCCTTCGTTCCATTTGTGATTTGGTAGGCTACGACTCCAATAGCGACGGAACCTTCGCCCCGGGCGGGTCTATGAGCAATTTTATGGCTTTACTCATGGCCAGAGACCGGAAAGTGGCAGGGATTCGAAAGGAAGGAGTTCAGCAGCGCCTCACCTTATACACCTCAGAAGCCTCCCACTACTCTACCGACAAGAACGCTTCTTTCGCCGGGGTAGGTCGACAGCAAGTGCGCCATATTGCCACTGATGAATACGGAGTGATGCGCGTTGATGCCCTTAAAGCGGCCATTGAAGAAGATGTGCGCGCCGGGCATACTCCATTTTTTATCAACGCCACCGCAGGAACCACCGTTTTAGGCGCTTATGATCCTATTGAAGCTCTGATCGAACTTGTTGAAACCTATGATTTGTGGCTGCATGTGGATGGAGCGTACTGCGGAGCGGTCATTTTTAGTGAGCACTATAAGTATTTGGTGAACGGACTGCATCGAGCCGACTCCTTCTGCGTTAATGCCCATAAAATGTTGGGGACACCCTTGAGCAGTTCGATACTGGTGGTCAAAAACAAAGAACATCTCTACCATTCATTCGCTACCGAAGCCGACTACCTCTATCAAACCGACGCTGACGAATACAATCTGGGAAAGACCTCCTTACAGTGCGGACGGCGTAATGACGCCCTGAAGTTGTGGACGCTCTGGAAAGCGAAAGGGACCTCCGGACTTGCAGCCATGGTCGATCATCAATTCGCATTGGCCGATACCGCTCGTAAATACATCAGAGAAAACGATGCATACACCCTTTACAGCTTTGACGATTCCGTATCCATTTGCTTTAATTATAAAGATATTCCTGCCAAGACCCTCTGTACACAACTCTATGAACACGGAGAGATCATGGTAGGCTATGGACGCTTTCGCGAAAGCGAATTTATACGCCTGGTTACCATCAACGCCACAAATACCCATGAGGATATACTACACTTCTTCAAACGTCTGGAAAGCTTTGTAGAGCAGCATCAGGAAGCCCTGCTTGCTGGTAGCACTAAAGGCGGATAGCTCTTTTCTAAAAGATGTTATCTTTGGTAGCATGGAACACAAAAACCTTCCAACCACAGGTCGCAAAGCCATTCAGCACCGAGGTGTTCAGTGCCTGAATTGCGGACATCCGCTGGAATTAAGCGATCGCTATTGCAGCTATTGCGGGCAGTTGAATACCACCAAGCGCCTTTCGCTGGGAGATTTTGCGCAAGAATTCATTTCTTCAGTGTTTACCTATGATTCCCGTTTTCGCTATACGGTTAAAGATCTGTTGCTGAAACCGGGCACCATCACCCGTTACTACGTTGACGGCAAACGATTGCGCTATGCGAATCCTTTTCGTTTTTTTCTTAGTGTGAGTATTATCTATTTTTTGATCAGCTCTACCTTGCTCTATTTTGATCCTGCAACTAATGAAACAGCAGCCGATTTCTCCAGAGGCCTAGCTGACGGAATGATGAATAATGCGAAAACCAAACAGGACAGCGCAGCCATAGCAGCTTTAAAAGACTTGGAGAAGAAAGAAATCAATTACGGACCGGGCACACTGCAGATCAATCCTGAAAAAGCCACGGAATACACCCTGATCCCTCAGGAAGAACTGGACACGCTCAATTGGTTTGTAGCCTCCAAGAAGAAATACGATCTCTTTAGTGATTTCTACGAAGTCACTGAAATAAGCAATGCGCGAGTCGCATTGGATAGCTTGCAACTGCCTAAAACCATGTACAATGTCTGGCTCTACGAACGCAATGAATCAGTGGAACGCATACAGGAAGATCCGGTCGCCTTTTTAACCTACGTCACCTCAAAGATTCCCTTCTTTCTCTTCTTCTTTGCGCCCATATTTGCACTTTTCTTTCCACTATTTTACTACGAACGCCGACCCTTTAAAGAAGTACTGGAAAAGGTTCGAAGTACCGACCATCGCTGGTGGAAGTCGCTCTACGAGCTGCCCTACATAGGAATCGTATTTCAATATGTGGCCGCAACATTAGGCTATCTTTTCAAGGTACGCAGAAAATGTACCTATATGGAACACTTGATATTTATCTTTCACATTTTCACCTTTGTTTTCCTGGCCCTGCTTATTATTGAGCTACCCTCACAATTGTTGAAGTTGGATTTCCTTACCGGAATTCTCTTCGGTATTATTGGACCGTTTTATTTCTATAAAGCCCTGCGTAATTTTTATAAACAGAACCGGTTCTTGACCTTATTCAAATTCTTTGCGCTTAATTTTGTATTTTTCACCACAGCTTTGATCACGGGGACCTTATTCTTTGTTTTAACTGCTGCAGCCTATTAACTATGACAGAATTAATCACTCAAGGAATTCGCGTAGGCGTAGAAACGGCATACGAAGGCTCGTTTGAAAAGCAAGGCACCTTAATGCTGGCCTTTAGTTATACCATCACCATTGCGAATGAAAGCAAAGATGCTGTGCAGTTACTTCGCAGACATTGGGAGATTCTGGATGCGCTAAATCACGAAGAATTCGTAGATGGCGAGGGAGTGGTAGGCCGACAGCCTATCTTACAACCCGGTGAATCCCATTCCTACAAATCCGGTTGTATGCTTCACTCGCCACACGGGGCCATGAAAGGTTATTACCTGATGACCAGTCTTTCCACAGGAGCTGAATTTCGTGTAGAAATTCCCCTTTTTAGGCTGAATGCGCCTTTTGCGCTGAATTAGGTCTCAGCTCCAGTCGTTCGACCAACTTAAAATCAAAGGTTTTACCGTTTTGTACCAATCTGCAGTGGCTGCAATGACTGTCATAAGTAAAGGTATATGGAGTGTAAATGTCAAATACACCTTGAACCGCAAACAGGCCTGAAAAATCCAATACGCCCCGTTCGGTATAGCGGTGAATTTTGTAATTGCCTGCATGCCCCTCTTCCAATCTAAAATAAGCACTGCTCCCCGTTCCAGACAAGAATTGCGCTTGAGGATGAATAGGATGTATCAGCTTATCGCTTTTGGCAACCGGCACACGCTTATCGAAATAATTAGATAGATTTTCCTGAAGTGCCGATGAACGATACGGTTTAACTTCACCTTCAATCACTTCAAATATCCCGGTCTTACCTGCGCTCTTTTCTACATTGCCAACGGTACTGGGGGTGAATTTTTTATGCTGATTGAGTCCCTTTCTTAATTTTTCGTCCCAGGTAGAAGCCAGAAGGGTCTCGGTAACGAAACGCGAACAGTTACTCCCGTTGCCAAAAGCTTTATACGGTATGCTCCCTCGCATCTGTAAGCCTAAAATATAGGCCTGAGCACGATCAAAATCGACCTCATCGCACAGGGAGGCGATCATACGGCCGTCACCATGGGTTTTTTCCGGATGCCGACTTAACCAGGATAAAAATTCATGAAGATTCAGTAACTCATTCTGTTCAAATTGCGCCCGGATGGGAATGTGAAGTTCTGCGTCCGTATGTGCGCTGCGTACCCTTCCCTTGCCCGGCGGGGTGATGTAGCGACCAAAATCGTAGTAGTAAGCCTGACCACTGACCTTATGAATAAGCACTAAAGCGGCATGACCAGCCTTAATATGCGTGGAGGTCCCCAGTCCTACCCAGGGTAGAATTTTACAGAGGAGTTCATCTGACATCTTTACAAAGGTATCAGGAAAGGCGAGCGTAATAATTTTTCCGGTTGGGTTCACAAAACAGCTTTAGGGTGTTCGTCTGAAAACCGCTGTCAACTTACAAAAAATTAAGTTATGTTTAAGAAAGCTGCTCTTGCTTTCGCGAAAGCATACCCTCAAAATTTATTAACTTGCGACTCATTAAAAATCAAATAAAATCAACATGGGAAAAGGATTCTTTCAAGTTCCAATAGCCGTCAATGAACCCGTTAAAGACTATGCTCCTGGCTCGCCAGAACGCGAGGCCGTTCTTAAGGAATATCATACAATGTACAAGCAGCAGGTGGATGTACCCTGCTACATCAACGGAGAGGAAATACGCACAGGGAATACTCAAAAGATCACTCCACCTCACGACCATCAGCACGTAGTAGGACAATTTCATAAAGCGGATAAGAAACAGGTAGAAGAAGCCATTGCCACCGCGCTAGCCGCCAAAACCTCCTGGGAACAAATGCCCTGGGAGCAACGAGCGGGAATTTTTCTAAAGGCTGCTGAATTGATCGCCGGACCCTACCGCGCTAAGATCAATGCAGCCACCATGATCGGACAATCAAAAACCATCTATCAGGCAGAGATCGATTCTGCTTGCGAATTGATCGACTTCCTGCGCTTTAATGTGCAGTACATGACCGACATCTTTAACGACCAGCCGGAAAGCACAACGGCTGCCTGGAATCGATTGGAATACCGCCCTTTAGAAGGTTTTGTTTACGCAGTAACACCGTTTAACTTTACCGCGATCGCCGGGAACCTTCCTTCCTGTATGGCCATGTTAGGCAATGTAGTGGTGTGGAAACCCAGTGACAGTCAGGCCTACTCGGCCGAGGTGATCAGAGCGGTGTTTGAAGAAGCGGGAGTACCTGCCGGAGTGATCAACATCGTATACGGAGATCCCGTGATGATCACAGATACGGTAATGGCCAGTCCAGACTTTGCAGGATTGCATTTTACCGGATCGACTACCGTATTTAAAGACCTTTGGTCTAAAATCGGACAACAGATCCATACCTATAAGACCTACCCTCGCATTGTGGGAGAAACCGGCGGGAAAGACTTTATACTGGCGCATCCTACCGCCAAATCCAAACAAGTGAGCACCGCTATCACTCGGGGTGCCTTTGAATTCCAAGGTCAAAAGTGTAGCGCTGCCAGTAGATGCTACATCCCGAAGAGTTTATGGCCCCAGGTGAAGGAGGAATTGATCGCCGACCTGAAATCGTTCAAAATGGGATCTCCGGAAGACATGAGCAATTTCATCACTGCCGTCATTCACGAAGGTTCCTTTGATAAACTGGCCAAATATATTGATGAGGCCAAAGCCGATGATCAGGTAGAAATCATTGCCGGCGGGAATTACGATAAATCCAAAGGGTATTTTATTGAGCCAACCGTACTGCTTGCCAAAGATCCCAAATACACCACCATGTGTACCGAGTTATTCGGTCCGGTAGTGACCATTTATGTCTATGAAGACGACCAATGGGAGGAAACACTTCAGCTTGTTGATGAGACCAGTGATTATGCACTTACCGGCGCCGTTTTGGGAACCGATCGCTACGCACTGGCCCAGGCTACTGAAGCCTTACGCAACGCCGCTGGTAACTTCTACATCAATGACAAGCCTACCGGAGCGGTAGTAGGGCAACAACCCTTTGGAGGCGCACGAGCTTCAGGAACCAATGACAAGGCTGGATCAGCCTTGAATCTATTGCGATGGTTATCTCCACGAATGATCAAGGAAACCTTCGTTACTCCGGAGGATTACCGCTACCCATTCCTGGGAGAAGATTAAATGTTTTAAATAAGGAGAAAAAAGGCAGCCCGGGCTGCCTTTTTTTATGTCCAATCAGATTTTAAAAGTAAATTTTATGTTACGCCAATGTAAATTTAATGTTAAGTAATTTGTATCTTTGATGTAAGCCCAAAAAGTTAAACACCATGGAAACAGATAAAACGAGCAGGAAACATTTAGTTCGCGTTCAGTATCAGATCATCGATTGCGAGCAATACGGTAGAAAGAAAAAGAAAGGAACAGCCCGAATTAAGGAGCGTTTGTTTTTAGTAAATCAACCGGAGCAACTTGAACAGGCCTGGTCCTGTTTTGAACAGAGCCTGATCCAGGAGGAGCCTGCCCAAAAAACCATGCTGGCGCAATGGATGGATTCTTTTAAAGACTATTGCTCCATAAGTCGCGATTATTTCTACGCTTTACTTCAGAGCTAGCCCTTAAATTTTAAGGGTAGATGCACCACTTTTTTGGTGTCAAAAAAATCCTCTTTAAAGTAGGCGCTCAAATCGTACTCCACAGCCTTTGGAAAGGCTGCTAATTCTTCAGTCAGGTCTCCACCTTTTAAATACAGGATACCATTTTTGAGTTCGTGTCTGCTTTTCTTGGCGATCTTGCCTTTGGTCCATCGCACGAAAGCATCCATTTGAGCGACGGCCCGACTCACGATGAAATCATAATGTCCCTCCAGTTGTTCCACCCGATCGTGGGTGGTGCGCACATTGTCTAACCCCAGTCCGGCGACCACTTCATCGACCACCTTGATCTTTTTTCCTATACTATCGACCAGATGAAATTGCGTTTCCGGAAAAAGAATGGCTAGTGGGACTCCCGGAAAACCGCCGCCGGTACCTACGTCAAGAATTGTGCTTCCGGGAAGGAAATCCTGCACTTTCGCAATACCCAGACTGTGCAACACATGGCGCAAGTAAATTTCATCAATATCCTTTCGGGAAACCACATTGATCTTTTGATTCCAATCCTGATAAAGGTGCTGTAATTCAGCGTATTGCTGAATTTGCTGAGGGGTCAGCTCGGGGAAATAGCGCTGAATGAGTTCCATGAACAAGTTTAAAGCGCTAAATTACCCAATTCATACGTTAAATCATTCCTTTAGGACGATGTCTTAAATTTATAGTCCTATTTTTACCGTTTCGGAATAAAACGCCTTATTTTACGTTTATCCGACAGAATACCACCCTATGGAAAATACAATTCGCTTCTCACGCACAGACTCCGCCAAGTTCTTCAGAACACTCAACAAGCGGGTCAATGATTATTTTAAAGAAAACAACATCAAACGCACCGGAAACTGGAAACTGTACCTGAAAGCAGTAGTCATGTTCTCCCTTTATTTAGTGCCATACTTCTTATTCCTGACCTTAGACCTACCTACCTGGGCGCAAATCCTATTGACCCTGACCATGGGTGTTGGTATGGCGGGAGTGGGTATGAATGTCATGCATGACGGGAACCACGGTTCCTTTTCCAGCAAAAAATGGGTAAACAAACTCATGGGAAGCAGCATATACATCCTGGCCGGAAATGTCTATAACTGGAAGGTGCAGCACAATGTGCTACATCACACCTATACCAATATCCACGGTCATGACGAAGATCTTGAGGCCGGACGCGTATTGCGCTTTTCCAAGCACGGCAAGTGGCATCGCTTCCACCGTTTTCAGCACTATTATTCCATCCTTTTGTATGGATTGTTGACCATCAACTGGGCGATCACTACCGACTTTTTCCAGATGCGTCGCTACCTGAAACGCAAGCTTTCCCACGGGAATCTGCCTAATCCCAAAAAGGAATGGAGCACCCTCGTCATTACCAAGATCATCTACGTTTCCATGTGGATCGTTATCCCTATGATCTTTGTCGATCTGGCCTGGTGGAAAATTCTGATCGGTTTTGTGATCATGCATTATACTGCCGGTTTGATTTTGAGCGTTGTCTTTCAACTGGCGCACGTGGTCGATGAAACCGAAATGCCCCTACCGGATCAAAGCGGTACCATGAAGAATACCTGGGCTATCCATCAATTGTTCACCACGGTCAATTTCTCGACCAAGAACCGCATTGTGAATTGGTTTACCGGCGGACTCAATCATCAGGTGGAGCACCACATCTTTCCGCACATCAGTCATATTCACTATACCAAGATCTCTAAAATCGTGAAAGAGACGGCTAAGGAGTTCAATCTGCCATATCACGAATATAAAACCACGCGTAAAGCCATACTTGCCCATTTCCAATATCTCAGAGATATGGGAATGCAGCCGGCTCAGGTCGCCTAAGTCGTTTTGATCACATCCACGAACCGAACATGACTATACTTTCTGACAGAATTAATGCGCTGGAAACCTCAGCCACGCTGGCTATGGCCGCCAAAGCTCGCGAGCTTCGCGAACAAGGTAAAGACATCATTGGCCTGAGTTTAGGAGAACCTGACTTTGGGACGCCTGACTTTATTCAAGAGGCTGCTATTCAAGCCGTAAAAGACGGCTACAACTCCTATACGCCCGTAGACGGCTATGTGGAATTGAAAGACGCCATCATAAAGAAGTTTAAGCGAGACAATCAACTGACCTATGATCGATCACAGATCGTGGTTTCCACCGGTGCCAAGCAATCGCTCTATAATTTAGCTCAAGTGTGTCTTAACGATGGCGACGAGGTCATCTTACCCTGTCCTTATTGGGTCAGCTATCGTGACATTGTGCAGTTGGCGGGCGGTATAGCGGTAGAAGTGCAAACCGGTATTGAAACCGATTTCAAGATGACCGCGGCTCAACTGGAAGCAGCCATCACCCCGAAGACCAAAATGCTTTGGTACAGTTCGCCCTGCAACCCCAGCGGTTCCATTTACAGTAAAAAAGAATTAGAGGCACTGGCGGAGGTCCTGGAAAAACATCCTCAAATCATCGTGGTCAGTGATGAGATCTATGAACATATCAATTATGTGGGTGATCATGTGAGCATGGCTCAACTTCCGAGCATGTATGACCGTACCGTGACCGTAAATGGGATGGCTAAGGCCTTTGCCATGACCGGATGGAGAATTGGTTACCTGGGCGGACCGACTACCATTGCCCGGGCCTGTAATAAAATTCAAGGCCAGGTCACCAGCGGAGCGAATTGCATTGCCCAGCGTGCCTCCATCACCGGATTGGAAGCAGACCCGTCTAAGATCCAGTACATGGTCGATCAATTTAAAGAGCGTCGCACCTTAATCCTGGACTTATTAAAAGAGATTCCAGGTTTTCAATGCAATGAACCGGAAGGCGCTTTTTATGTATTCCCGGATATTTCCTATTACTTCGGTAAAACCTTAAAAGGTCAAACCATTCAAAATGCTACTGATTTTTCCATGTTTCTGTTGGAACACGCCCTGGTCGCTACTGTGACCGGAGATGCCTTTGGAGGCCCTAATTGCATCCGTATTTCCTATGCTGCGAGTCAGGAAAATATCAAGGAGGCCATTGAACGAATCAAGAATGCCTTAAGCTGAGGAAAAGCTTCTCAAAATGACTAAGCGATCTCTCAGGTCGCTTTTTTTTGGTTAAATTAGCGATAGACAGCGACTTATGAGAGCCCTTATCGCCATTCTACTGCTTATCGGATTTGGACTGTTGGTCCATTACGGCTGGAAAAACAACCAACACCAGGCGGAGCGCTATTATGAACTTGGAGCGATCCATGAAGCCCAGCGCAAACAAGCTTCAGAAGATCACGGCCCTATGGCCTTCTATTGGGAAGAAGTCATCCCGTCGACCAATGACTCCTTAAAAATTTGGCTCGAGACCTACACCTCGGGTATGCAAGCCGGCAGGCGTTTGGTCATCGCCGCACCCTATTTTCGAAATGAGCGCAATCTGACCGATTTTGAGAATTTGGGCATGGCCAGAGCCTACGCCATACAGCAATTGATCAAAGAAGATATTCCTGAAGAACTGACTGAAATTAAAGGCTATCCTCTGGATTTTTATGCAGAAGCTAAACAAGAGCCGCTCACTCAGATCCGGCTTGACTGGCGTATCCGCAATGAGAATATCGTAGAGCTGGAAGAAGGTGCCTTGATCTATTTTCCCAAGAACAGTTACGACCGGGAAATGACGCAAAATATCAAAGACTACTTACAAAGAGTGGTGAAGGCCCTGGAAAACAATCAGAAAAAAGTGATCCTGACCGGCTATACGGACAATGTGGGCAGTGCCCAATCCAACCAAAATATCAGCAGACTAAGAGCCGAACGGATCAAACAGGAGTTGGTCTCCCTGGGCGTTGATGCTGATCGCATATTTACTCAGGGCGCCGGTATGGAAAATCCTATAGCCAGTAATACGACTGAGGCAGGACGACACGAGAATCGACGCGTAGAACTTAAAATTCAATAGTATGCTTGGACTACTCTCACAAACCTATCAGCAGCCCAGTTTTACCTCCTGGTTCTTATGGATGCTCGCAGCCTTTGTCCTGGGTATATTTTTTGGGATTATGCTTTCGCGAAAGCGGAAAAAAGAGGGAGAATGGGAGAAAAAATACCGCAAGACCAAAGCCTATCTCGAGGAGTGCCAGCAAGCGGTAGATCGTTCGATATCCAAAGAAAAAGAGGCTTAGACCTTAACCTTGGCCTTTAACGACTGTAAGATACGAGGAGCGTGCTCCCGGGTATTCTCGATAAACAGTTTACTGGTGTTCAGACCCGCATTGATGACCCCTGCCACATAGACATTCTCCATAGGGGTTTCCAGAGTTTCTTCATCATGGATAGGCGTTCGCGCCTCATCATCGGCTATGGGCAATCCCAACTGATCGAATAAACTATAATCCGGTTTGTATCCGATCATGGCGAGTACAAAATCGTTGGGCAAAGTCACTTCCCCATCCGGAGTGTTGAGTACCACGGTACGCGGAGTGATCTCTTTGACCGTACTGTTGAAATACGCTTTGATGGAACCTTCTTTAATTCGATTTTCGATATTGGGTTTGATCCAGTATTTGGTCTTCTCATAAATAGAGTCGCCGCGAATCGCCATGGTCACATTCGCTCCTTTATAATAGGTTTCTAAAGCCACATCACAGGCAGAATTAGCAGCACCAACCACCAGCACATCCTGATTGACATAAGGGTGCGGACTGTCATAGAAATGCTTGACCTTAGGCAGGTCTTCTCCAGGTACTTCCAGCATACGTGCCGTATCGTAGAAACCGGTACACACGATGACTGCCTGGGTGTGGAAGCTGCCTCGATTGGTTTGGATTTCGTAATTCCCATTGGCTTGTCGCTCCATGCCCTGCACTTCGGTGTACAAGTTGATCTGGAGATCCCAGCTCTCGTGTACCCGACGGTAGTATTCCAGGGCCTCTTTACGCGTAGGCTTGTCACTATGGGCCACAAAAGGAACATCGCCTATTTCCAGGAGATTAGAGGTCGAGAAAAAGGTCATTTGTTCCGGGAAACTGTATAAAGAATTCACCAATACCCCTTTCTCCAGCACAATGTACTCCAAACCTTCCTTTTCGGCTTCAATAGCACAAGCCAAACCTATGGGTCCGGCTCCAATGATGATTAACTGATACGTTTTCTGCTCATTCATAATTATCTATTTCTCCAAAAAAACGGGGTCAGTAATATAAGTACTGTAAACAATTCAAGACGACCAATGAGCATTAAAAATGTACACCACCACTTGGCCATCATGGGCAATCCGTTAAAATTATTGACCGGCCCCAGATCACCAAAGGCTGGACCCACGTTGCCCAGTGCCGAAGCCGCACCTCCTAAAGCCGTAATCAGATCCAAGCCCATAAATCCGAGCACGGTGGCTCCAATGATCCAACTCAACATGTAGAGAATAAAGAAGGCAAGAATATTGTACACAATCCCTCGCGGAATGGAGCGTCCGTTGTAGCGAACAGGCAGGATAGCATTGGGATGCAGGGTTCGTTTGAATTCAAGTAGGGCATTGCGAATAGTCACAAAATGCCGAACGATTTTAATCCCTCCGGAGGTCGATCCTGCAGACCCGCCTAAGAACATCATTCCGAAAAAGATAACAGTTAATACCGGTGCCCAGAGCGTATAATCCGCCGTTACAAAACCTGTAGTTGTTACTATGGCCAGTACCTGAAAGAGTCCGTGACGAATGGCGCTCTCATACTCCCCAAAGATCATGGGATGGTCAATGGAAGAAATGGAAGGATCGGCATGGAGAATGATCACGATGGCAGCCAGCGTGGCGAATCCAAGGATGACCGTGGCATAGGTTTTAAATTCTTCATCCTGAAAAATACGACTGATCTTCCCTTTGAATGCAAAATAGCTCAAGACGAAATTCGTTCCCGCCAAAAACATAAAGAGGATGATGATGTATTGAATAGCCGGACGATCGTTCCAGTGGGCGATACTGGCATTTTTGGTGGAAAAACCTCCTGTAGACAAGGTGCTCATGGCATGATTGATCGCATCAAAAAACGACATCCCGGCGAATTTCAGGGCCAGAGTCTCGATCAGCGTATAGCTGAAATAGATCAACCACAATCTCTTGGCCGTATCTGTAATCCGTGGATGGAGCTTATCAGCGCTGGGGCCGGGAGCTTCGGCAGCAAATAACTGCATACCCCCAATGCCCAATAACGGCAGGATAGCCACTGCCAAAACAATGATTCCCATTCCTCCGATCCAATGAGTCATGCTCCGCCAGAAAAGGATACCTTCCGGCAGGACTTCTATATCATCCAGTATGGTCGCCCCAGTGGTGGTGTATCCGCTGATGGTTTCAAAAAAGGCATTGGTAAAAGTAGGGATAGCGCCACTGATCAGGTAGGGTAAGGTTCCGCTTAGAGACATAAATAACCAACCAAAGGTTACGATGATATAGCCTTCCCGTTTCTGAATTTCCTTTTTATGGTTGCGGGTGGTGAACATGAGGAAGGTCCCCAAAAACAGGGTCAACAAACCGGCAGAAGTGATGGAGAGACCCACCCCGTCCTCATAGAGAAAACTCACCAAAGCCGCAATCAGCATAAAACCACCATTGAAGAGCAATAGCAGTCCCATGAGATGCAAAATGATTTTGTGATTGAGAAACGGCATGCGAACTAAATTAGGTGAACATCCGTTCTACTCGATTGATCGAACGCGGCAAACAGCAGACCACTACGCGATCACCTGCTTGAATTTTAAAGTCTCCCAAAGCGATGATCCCTTCTCCGTCGCGTACGACCCCACCAATGGTAGCCGATCGTGGAAAATCGAGATCTCGAATAAATTTACCGACCACCTGCGAATTGGGTTTCGGGATAAACTCGACGATCTCCGCATTCATATTGTTGAGCTTGGTCATGGCCACGACATCTCCCTTTCGCACATAGCGAAAGATATTATTGGCCGCCAATAACTTTTTATTGATCAAGGTATCGATCCCAATACTGTGAGAGAGCTGGAAGTAGTCCATGTTCTCCACCAAAGCGATCGTTTTCTTAACGCTTTTTGACTTGGCTACCAGACAGGACATGATATTGGTTTCACTGTTCCCGGTCACAGCGATGAAAGCGTCCATATCATACACGCTTTCTTCGTCAAGCAGCTCCACATTACGCCCGTCTCCGTTGATCACCAAAGCCTTGGGCAAGAGGTCTGCCAGGTCATAGGCCTTGTCTTTATCCCGTTCGATCAATTTGACATTGAATGAATTGGAGCAGAGGTCTCTAGCGGTTTTGTACCCGATCTTACTCCCCCCTAAAATCATCACGTTTTTAATCTCCTGACGCACCTTACCGGTCAGTTTATACAGCTCTTCCACTCCCCCGGCAATGGTCATAAAGTAAACCAGGTCCCCTTCCTTAAAGACTGTATCCCCGCGCGGAATCAGGGTGTATTGAGTTCCAAATCGCTGAATGGCGATGGGCATAAAATGGAGTTCAGGAAAGATCTTTGCGGCTTCTTTGACCATTTTACCCACGAAGGGGGCTCGGGCCGACAGTGTAGTCCCGATCATGGTGATGGCGCCATCTTCAAAAACATGAGTATCGCTAAACGCAGACTGATCGAGCAATAACCCAATTTCTGTTGCCGCCAGACTTTCTGGTGAGATGAGTTCATCAATACCGAAGCGGCTGAAACCCAATTCGTCTTTATTCTCAATAAACTCGGTGTTGGAAATTCGCGCAATGGTACGTTTGGCCCCTAACTGCTTCGCCAGTACACAAGACGTAATATTGGTGGTTTCACTTTGAGTGACACAGATCAGCAGATCACTACCATCAATGCGCGCATCCTTGAGCACAGCAAGCGAAGTCGCGTCGCCTTTGATGGTCCGAATATCCAAATGGGAATCGGCGTAGGCGAGACTTTCTTTGTTGGTATCAATGAGGGTGATGTCTTGGGATTCAAAGGAAAGAAGTTTGGCAAGATGAAATCCTACCTCCCCGGCACCGGCAATTATAATTTTCATAAATCTCCTAATGAAAAGTAGGCAAAGATAAGACAACCCAAAGGAAACCCCATTTTTTTAAAGAGGTTTCGGAATGCCAAGGGTCTTCCCTAGAGATCCCCACCTAAATCCTATATTTGCAAAAAAAATTGATGGACGATAAGGTTACGCCCTATACCTCTCAGAAAGGTTCTAAAAAAGAACAGGTCGAGCAAATGTTCGACACTATTTCTAATGAATACGACGGACTCAATCGTGTCATTAGCCTGGGTGTTGACGTCAAATGGCGGAAAAAAGTCGTACAGATAGTCACTGACCGCAATCCGGCTACTGTGCTCGATATCGCCACCGGTACCGGTGATCTCGCCATTCAAATCGCCCAGTGCGCTCCTAAAGCCCAGGTCATTGGTCTTGATATTTCCAACGGTATGCTGGACGTAGGACGAAAGAAAATCAATGCGGCGAAGCTGGACCATCAAATAACCATGGTTCAGGCCGACTCAGAGGCCTTGCCTTTTGAAAACGATCATTTTGACGCCATTACGGTAGCTTTTGGAGTGCGTAATTTCGAACATTTGGAAAAAGGACTGTCTGAAATTTTACGGGTACTTAAAACCGGAGGCATCTTCGTTGTTCTCGAAACCGCCGTACCTACCAAGTTTCCTTTCAAACAAGGCTATACCTTCTATAGCAATTACATTCTACCCACCATTGGCAAACTCTTCTCTAAGGACAGACACGCCTATTCCTACCTGAGTAAAAGCGCTGCTGTCTTTCCACACGGAGAGCGTTTCAACAATATTTTAAAGAAAATCGGGTTTACTAAAGTGGAAAATATGCCGCAAACCTTTGGGGTTGCTTCCATTTACAAAGCCTCAAAATAAACCTATGAGAAATATCCTTGCAGTGCTCTTCTTTGCACTGATCGGTTCAGCAAGTTCAGCCCAATTGTTCAGCAAAGAGCGTCTGGCCAATCTGGAAACCTTTGATGCCAGAACCTTTACTTTTGGATATTACCTGGGGATCAATAATTACGATTTCAAGTTTATCTACGAAAACGAGACCGGCAATGCTGATATTTTCACAGAACGACAAACCGGATTTAACGTAGGTCTGGTAGGCGACATGCGTCTGAACGAATTCATGAATTTACGCCTGGAGCCTGGACTGGTGTTCAACAAACGCGTACTGACCTTCCCCGGAGACTTTGAGTTTCCTGAAATGGCGGTACGTGAAGTTCCCAGCACTTATGTTTACGTCCCCCTCTTACTGAAAGTTTCGACCAAACGGTTAAATAATTTTAAGCCCTTCGTGGTTGGTGGTTTTTCCTACGCGTATAACCTAAGTAGCAATCAGGATAATCCGGATGACAACCTCGCCGGTGAATTTCGGATGAAGACCAATACGGTCTATTACGAATTGGGTCTTGGGATCGATCTTTACCTCTATTATTTCAAATTCACCCCCAGCATCCGTGGGGTATTTTCATTGAGTGATGAACTGGTCCCCGATGAAGATCCCAACAGCATCTATACCAGCAATATTGATCAGATGTTATCGCGGGGGGTATTTATCAATTTTACCTTCCAGTAAACGACCTGCGCTTAAATTCACTAAGCAGAATGGCTGAGGCTGCGGCAACATTCAGGCTTTCAGTGTTATGGCTTTCGCCAAAGGCAGGAATTGATAATTTCTTAGTGATCACTTTCGCGACAGCGGGAGAAATACCGTTGGCTTCATTCCCCAGCACTAAAATAGCATCCTCTTGCAGATTTTCTTCATAGACGGATGCCCCCTCCATAAATGCACCGTAGATGGGCTTGGTCGCTGCCTTCAAATAAATAGGCAGATCCACATAATGTACCTGCACCCGACTCAGGGAGCCCATGGTGGCCTGCACTACCTTGGGATTATAACAGTCCACCGTACCGATGGCGCAAATCAATTGGTCGATCCCAAACCAATCACACAGCCGGATTATAGTCCCCAGATTTCCCGGGTCTCGCACCTCATCTAAAGCCAATTTCAGTCCCTGCTGACGGGAGGACGACCAGGCTTTGATATTCACCACAGCCAGCGCTTTTTGAGGCGTAGTCAATTGACTCATTTTTTTCAATTCCGATTCAGAAACTGAGGTTATCTGGTCTGAATTGATCTCCTCCCGGGCACGCTCCAACGCAAAGATTTGCTCCATGCTAAATCCCGATTGAATAAACTCATTGATGCTCTTAATTCCTTCAACAATAAATTGCCGGGATTGCTGTCTGTTCTTTTTACGGGCCAGGCCAGATATATGTTTTAATTG
Source organism: Flavobacteriaceae bacterium YJPT1-3 (assembly GCA_029866965.1). Taxonomy (GTDB): domain Bacteria; phylum Bacteroidota; class Bacteroidia; order Flavobacteriales; family Flavobacteriaceae; genus Croceiramulus; species Croceiramulus getboli. The sequence goes on from CP123444.1 coordinate 286,683, forward strand.
ACTTTTGCTTACCATGCAAATAGTTTAATTTTGATCCATTGAGACCGCCCATTTTTTGAACAAGCAGCACACAAAAATATCATTATTTACGGCAATCGCGGTGCTCTTGCTGTCTTGTAATGCGGTGAAGCGCGTGCCCCCCGGTGAACACTTGTTGACGGAGAATCAAATTTTTCTGAATGAGGAAGAATTGAACGATGCCCGCATAAACACCTTACTCTATCAACAGCCCAATGCCCGCTTGCCACTAGTGGGTATTCCACTCCGACTGCACATCTACAATCTTGCAGAGAAAAACCCCGATTCTGTGTATACCGCCTGGTTGAATCGAAAGCCGAAGCGCAAGGAACGATTGACCAATTTAATTTCGGCTAAGCAGGTAGAACGTATGGGCGATATCAAGGTGGGTATCAATAACGCCATTAAAAAGGCCGGAGAGCCCCCCACCATCGTTTCCGAGTCTCGAACCAAACGGAGTGCAGATCGATTGACCGCCTATTATCAGGCCAACGGATGGTTCAACGCGGAAACCGACTATGAAATTGAGCGCGATTCGACCAAACGCGCGCAGGTGAAGTATCAGATAAATACCGGTAAGCCTTACGCCATTGACAGTTTAACCACCTTTATCGAATCTCAGGCAGCCGATTCCATTTATTCAGCCCATAGGGAAGAATCGTACATCGTACCCGGGCAGCAGTATCGCTTGCTGGATATCAACGCGGAAACTAGTCGGATCACCAATTTGTTCAAAAACAATGGACTCTATCATTTTGACCGGGAGTTCATCAGTTTTTTGGGAGACAGTGTCAACACCGGGCATAAAGCTAATATTGAATTGTACATCAGAGATCGACAGGTTGAACAGGGCGACACCTTGGTGACCATCCCTTTTCAAGTACACGAGATCAGTCGTGTAAATGTGATTACTGATTATACCTATGCCGATCGCGAAGCCAATATCAACGATAGTTTGACCCGGGAACAAATTCATCTTTATGCTTTTGACAAGATCAACTACCGGGCTCAGGCAATTACCGATGCTCTATCGGTCAAACCAGGCTCCATTTACAGCGAACAGGATCGAATTCAAACCCTGACCCGTCTGGGAGAATTGCGAACGTTCAAATACCCCTCGATCAGCTATAAGACCGATCCCAATGACTCCACCGGCAAAGATCTGATCGCGAATATTTTGCTCACTCCCTTGGCTAAATACAGTCTGAAAGCGGAATTTAGTGCTTCCACCTCCAACATTCAGGATTTTGGTATCGCGGGAAGTGGTTCTTTACTGATCCGGAATATATTTAGAGGTGCAGAAACTTTCCAGATCTCTGCTCGAGGAAGCATTGGTGCTTCTGACGACCTGGCTACAGCCGGCGATAGTTTTTTCAATATTCGGGAAATTGGAGCTGATCTGAGTTTAACTTTTCCACGCATCTTTTTTCCCTTTGACACACGAAGACTAATCACCTCGAACATGTCGCCCTCTACCCAGCTCAATGTGGGGATAGGCGTGCAGGAGAATATTGGTCTGGATAAACAAAACGTCACGGGAGGATTGCGTTACCTGTGGTCACCCACCCGAGTGACCTCCTTTCGTTTGGATCTCATTGATATACAGTACGTTCGAAATTTAAATACGCAGAATTACTTCAACATCTATAACAACAGCTACGAACTACTCAACGAGATCGCCTTAGAGGTTCCCACCGACGATATACCCGGCAATGATGTTTTTGACCGCTCGAACTTCAATGAAAATAATGAATTGATCATCCCTACCGGAACCCGAAGTTTTATCGATCTCATCGGCGATGAAAATCCACAGGGCCTCAACAATACACAACTACGGGATCTTAGAAGTATTGAGCAAAGGCGTCAGCGACTTACGGAAGACAACCTGATCCTGGCCACCAATGCCGTTTTTATTCGAAATAACAGGGAAAATTTATTTGATCCCAGTTTTTCCCGTTTCCGGGTCAAATTAGAATTGGCAGGAAACCTACTGGATGCGATTTCCAGCGTGGCCAATCTGGAGCGCACTCCAGAAGGCAATTCCAAAGTGTTTGGAGTACAATTCTCCCAGTACATCAAAACGGAGATCGATTATATCAAGCATTGGGAAGTAGGGCCTGATATTTTTGCCATACGCACCTTTGGGGGAATCGCCGTCCCCTACGGAAACTCCAACTCCATACCCTTTATACGCAGTTTCTTTGCGGGAGGGTCTAATGACAACCGAGCCTGGCAGGCCTACCGCCTGGGCCCGGGAAGTACTGATAGTCCTAATGAATTTAATGAAGCCAACATGAAATTAGCCTTCAATGCGGAATATCGCTTTACCGTTTTAGGCGATTTGAAAGGAGCCGTATTTGCGGATATTGGCAACATTTGGAACATCGCGGATAACGTAGAAGATCCTGCGGCTCGCTTTGAGGGTTTTGCTGATCTGAAAGAATTAGCGATCGGTTCAGGCTTTGGTTTGCGTTATGATTTTGGATTTTTCGTATTCCGATTTGATCTGGGCTTTAAAACCTACAATCCTGCTGAGGAGCCCGGCGATCGTTGGTTTCGGCAGTATAATTTTGCGAACACCGTGCTTAATTTTGGGATCAATTATCCCTTCTAGGTGGATCAGCCTGAGACCACTTAGCCTATATTTAAGAATAACTCTTGCCCCTCCCTTCCTTTCCGTTCTATTTCTTATTTTTACCCCCTAAACCAACACAAAAAAAATGGCTCACAATATCAAACCTGGAGTTGCTACCGGACATGAGGTACAGCGTATATTCAATCATGCGAAAGAAAATGGGTATGCCCTTCCGGCCGTCAATGTCATTGGATCCAACACCATGAATGCGGTCATGGAGACCGCAGCCGGATTGAACGCTCCGGTGATCATTCAATTTTCTAATGGCGGTGCCCAATTCAATGCCGGAAAAGGGTTGAGCAACGACGGTCAGCAAGCCGCTATCTTAGGTGGAATTAGTGGAGCCAAACACGTACACGAATTGGCGAAAGCCTATGGAGCTACAGTCATCCTGCATACCGACCATTGCGCTAAGAAATTACTGCCATGGATTGACGGACTTTTGGATGCCAGTGAGGCTCACTACAAGACCCACGGGCATTCGCTGTACAGTTCGCACATGATCGACCTCAGCGAAGAGCCGCTGGAAGAAAATATCGAGATCTGCAAAAAGTATCTCCAGCGCATGAGCAAAATGGACATGACCCTGGAGATCGAACTGGGAATCACCGGCGGAGAAGAAGACGGTGTGGACAATACCGATGTTGACGATTCTAAACTGTACACCCAACCGGAAGAAGTCGCCTATGCCTACGAAGAGCTCAAGAAAGTAAGTGATCAATTCACCATCGCAGCTGCTTTCGGCAATGTTCACGGGGTGTACAAACCCGGTAATGTGAAGCTTACTCCAAAAATTTTAAAGAACTCTCAGGAATACGTGAGTAAGAAGTATGGCGTAGAGCACAATACCATTGATTTCGTCTTTCATGGAGGCAGTGGCTCAACGGTAGAAGAAATACGGGAAGCCATAGGGTATGGAGTGATCAAAATGAATATCGATACCGATTTGCAATACGCCTTTGCCGCCGGGACCCGCGATTATTTTAAAGAGCACGCAGCTTATCTGGCCTCCCAAATCGGAAATCCGGATGGCGACGATGTTCCCAACAAAAAATACTACGATCCCAGACGTTGGTTACGGGAAGCGGAAGGATCATTCAGTGATCGCTTAAAACAGGCATTTGAAGACCTGAATAACGTAAACACCTTATAAGAGAGGCTTATCCAATTACCCTAAAAATTAGCTTTTATGGCCTGGTTTAAAAGAACACAAAAGGGAATTCAAACCCCCACTGAGGATAAAAAGGACGTCCCCAAAGGACTCTGGTACAAGTCGCCCACCGGTAAAATTGTCGATGCAGAGGAACTGGAAAAGAACTTCTTTGTCAGCCCGGAGGACGGCTACCACGTACGTATTGGAAGTGATGAGTATTTTCGAATCCTTTTTGACAACAACAAGTACAAAGAGCTCGACAAAAACCTCAGCTCTAAAGATCCTTTAAATTTTGAAGACAAAAAGAAGTACAGCGACCGCTTAAAGGATGCACAAGACAAAACCGGATTGAAAGATGCGGTGCGTACGGCGGTTGGAAAATCAATGGGTGAAGATCTCGTTGTAGCCTGTATGGACTTTAAATTCATCGGTGGATCCATGGGATCTGTCGTGGGTGAAAAAATTGCCCGTGCGGCAGATTATTCGTTGAAGAATAACATCCCGCTAATGATCATATCCAAATCAGGTGGAGCCCGTATGATGGAGGCGGCCTTATCCTTGATGCAGCTGGCCAAAACCTCATCCAAATTGGCACAACTCTCGGATGCCGGGATCCCATACATTTCGTTATGTACTGATCCCACCACGGGAGGAACCACGGCCTCCTTTGCGATGTTGGGTGACATCAATATTTCGGAGCCGGGAGCCTTGATCGGATTTGCCGGTCCGCGAGTGGTTCGCGACACCACCGGTAAAGAATTGCCCGATGGTTTTCAAACGGCAGAGTTTGTTCTGGAACATGGCTTCTTGGACTTTATTACCCCGCGCCACGAACTGAAGAAAAAAATTAACCTCTACCTCGATCTTATTTTAAATAGACCGTTGCGTACCGCATAAAAAAAAGCCGCTTTCTAAGCGGCTTTTTCATGATATTCGATTTGATTTTATTTGGTCAGCGTAATTTCCATGGATCCGCCTTCGTAGGTCAGGACTGCTTTATTATCACAGTCGCCGGCTCCAAAATCGAGAACGGCCTCCTGATCATTTCGCGTAAGCGCAACTTCTCCACTCACAAAAAAGCGACAGTTCCCCAATCGAACTAGGGGGTTTAGAGTTTCATGGCTTCTCGAAAATCCGGTACTGAGGGTCGTACTTCCACTACCGGTTACCTCAAATACATTATCAGCCCAGCTGATGGTGCCCACTCCGGCAACCCATTCGCGTTGATGATCCACTTCACGCTCAATCACGATTTCACTATTCGCTACGTCGATGCTAATACCGCTATTGTAGTTGGACTGGGGATTACCATTCTCGTTTTCGCGAACGCGAATAAGTTCTCCGCCTCCGGAAATCCCATTGTCATTCAGGCTAAAATCTTGAAAGGAAAAAGTGATGGTTCGTGACACCCCGGGATCAGGAACGAAACTAATCAAGACAATACCAGCAGCCACATCACCTGACGCCAGCGTGCAGCCGTCGCCAAAATCTAAGGTTACTGATCGTTGTCCTCCCTCATAAACCGTCGTGATAGTGGCACAATCAGGAAACATCTTAGCCTCGCTTTCTTCTACCGAAATGTAGAGCTGCTCTACCATATCAAAGGAAGTCGCTTCAATACTCTCCGATTTGGCTAATAAGGTAGCCTCTTCCTGACTCATGTCTTGCGCATCCGGGGTATTAACTGCACCGTCATCTGAACTACATGCGCTAAGGGCCAATACGAGTAATAGACCCAGTACTAATTGATTCATTGCTTTTGTTGTTTTCATAATCAAATGGTTTTGTTTGCTCCTAAGACGACGCTAATAGACAATGGTTTAATTGGTATTAAAATAAAGGACGCACTTTCTTTGTTTAAATATTTGACTATCTTTGCGCCCTCAATAGAAGGTCTATTGACATACATAAAAATCATTTAAATAAATATTGGCATGTATCTTACAACAGAGAAGAAACAAGAAATTTTTGAAAAGCACGGTAAGGGAAAGAACGATACCGGAAGTACGGAAGGGCAGATTGCCTTATTCACACACCGCATCAATCACCTGACCACGCATTTAAAAACACACCAAAAGGATTTTAACACCGAGCGAGCACTGGTAAAGTTGGTAGGTAAGCGTAGAGCATTACTGGACTACCTAGCGAAAAAAGATATCATGAGATATCGTGCTATCATTAAGGAGTTAGGATTGAGAAAATAAATAATCTAAGGGGGCAGTTTGCCCCCTTTTTTATCGCTTTCCTGCCTGCCGGCAGGCAGGCGCAAAAGGTTCCGGGAATGAAAAAACCGGCGCCCGTGTGATGTCAAAATACATTGCACATCAAGTCTTCGCCTTGGCGAAGCAGAGAAAGCTACATACGAAGTTTTTCATTGGTCAAACAACTACCGCACAACAACACAACGACCTTTGTATAACGAGCGTGGCCTTGGTGCTAACGCTTTAAATGAAAAACTAAAAATGATTCCAAAAACTTTTAAAGAAGTCATCGACCTGGGCGATGGTCGCGAGATCGTGATCGAAACCGGTAAGTTGGCCAAGCAGGCTCACGGAAGCGTGGTAATCACTATGGGCAAAACCATGTTGCTTTGTACCGTAGTGTCTAGCTACGAGAAGAGTCCCATGAACTTTTTACCCTTAACGGTTGATTATCGCGAGAAATTCGCCTCTGCCGGATTGTATCCCGGAGGATTCTTCAAACGCGAGGCACGACCCAGTAATGATGAAATCTTAGTCATGCGTCTGGTTGACCGTTGCTTGCGTCCATTATTTCCAAAAGATTACCGCTACGAAACTCAGGTAATGATCCAATTGATGTCTCACGATGAGGAGGTCATGCCGGATGCGTTAGCGGGTCTGGCCGCATCTGCAGCCATTCAACTTTCAGACATTCCTTTCGAGTACCCCATTTCTGAGGTACGCGTGGCGCGAATTGACGGTGAATTCGTCATCAACCCAAGTCGTGCACAATTGGAGAACGCCGACTTAGACATGATGGTGGGTGCTTCTGAAGATAGTGTGGCGATGGTAGAAGGAGAAATGCACGAAGTTTCTGAAGAAGAAATGGCGGAAGCGATCAAATTTGCCCATGAAGCCATCAAAGACCAGTGTGCTGCTCAGGTACGTCTGGCTGAAGCCGTAGGTAAAAAAGAAACTCGTGAATACGAGCAGGAACGTAATGACGAGGAGCTGGAGAAAAAAGTATTTGACGCAGCTTATCAGAAATGTTATGACATTGCCAAAGGCGGTCATGGCAAACAGGATCGCGGCCAGGCGTTTAGTGCCGTCAAAGAAGAAGTTCAGGAGATGTTCACAGAAGAACAACTCGAAGAAGACGGTGATTTGATTTCCCGATACTTCTCCAAAGCTCATAAAGAGGCCGTGCGTAATCTGACCTTGAATGAAGGAGTTCGCCTGGACGGTAGAAAGCCTGATGAGATCAGACCTATTTGGTGTGAGGTGGATTACTTGCCTTCTACTCACGGTTCTGCCATCTTTACCCGTGGAGAAACGCAGGCGTTAGCCACGGTAACTCTGGGTACGTCTAGAGAAGCAAATATTATTGATTCTCCCACCTATCAAGGGGAAGAGACTTTTTATCTGCATTACAATTTCCCTCCATTCTCAACCGGAGAGGCGCGACCTATTCGCGGTACCTCACGAAGAGAAATTGGACATGGTAATTTGGCACAGCGCGCTCTCAAGGTGATGCTACCCAAAGAAAATCCGTACACGGTACGTGTAGTATCTGAAGTGCTTGAATCGAACGGTTCTTCTTCTATGGCTACGGTATGTGCCGGAACGATGGCTTTGATGGATGCAGGTATCCAGATCAAAAAGGCCGTTTCCGGGATCGCCATGGGATTGATTACTGACGGTAAGAACTACGCCGTTCTTTCTGATATCTTGGGCGATGAAGATCACCTGGGAGATATGGACTTTAAGGTCACCGGTACAGAAGATGGAATTACGGCCTGTCAAATGGACATCAAGATCAAAGGTCTTTCCTATGAGATTTTGGTTAAAGCATTGAAGCAAGCCCGTGAGGGACGTCTTCACATCTTGAAGAAGTTGACCGATACCATTCCTGAAGCGAATGCAGACATTAAGCCTCATGCACCTCGAATGGTTACCGTAACTATTCCTGGAGACTTCATTGGCGCCTTAATTGGACCTGGAGGAAAGGTGATTCAGGAGCTACAGAAAGCCAGCGGAACTACGATCGTGATCAATGAAGTTGACGATCAGGGAGAAGTTGAAATTCTAGGAACCAGTCAGGAAGGTATTGATATGGTATTGGCCAAGATCGATTCCATTACCTTCAAACCGGTAGAAGGGGAAGTGTATGAAGTAAAAGTGATCAAGATTCTTGATTTTGGAGCGGTGGTAGAATATACGGACGCGCCGGGCAATGAAATCTTGCTTCACGTTTCAGAACTCGCCTGGGAACGTACCGAAAATGTCACTGACGTAGTCAACATGGGCGATGTCTTTGATGTGAAATACATGGGTATTGATAAAAGAACGCGTAAAGAACGGGTATCCCGTAAAGTGCTTTTGGAAAAGCCGGAAGGCTATAAAGAGCGACCACCTCGCGATAATAAAGGCCGGGACAATCGCGGTGGAAACCGTGGCGGAAATCGAGATAACGATCGACGACGCTCCTAAGCTTTTATCCTAATTTGTAAGAATAATCCCGCAGTTGCGGGATTTTTTTTGCGTTTAAGTGTATTATTTTGAAGTCATTATAGGTTTTTTTGTATATTTCCTACCCCAATTATGAATTACAACATTGTTTTTGAACCCCAAATCAAAACCTAATGAGTCCCCTACTTCAACGATTCTTCTCTAAAAGTGAACCGGAAGTCCGTGAACCGGTCAAAGAAAATCCGCTGATCCCGTTGTTTGAGCAGTTGCTGAAGGAGGGTAGCGCTTCCAGTAAACTCGAAATACAAAAAGAGGTATTGCGTGAATATCAGGCGGGAAGTCATCGGCACGTTGAAATAGCCGCTGTGGCCACTTACCTTCAGATTGAAGAGTATTTGATCAAGCACGACTCGCGTTACCGCAACACTAAAGAAAATTTACGCGCCTCCGTCAGTCAACAATTCCCTGAAGTAAATCAATTTCTATCCTTCCAATTACTCACCCATCCGGAGGAAGCCCAGGAAATTTTACTCGCTCAATTATTTGTTCGTACTACACTGGAGCGTTTTGCTCAGATGCCCGCTTTCGCGAAAGCGGCAAAAATTTGGTTAAGCACCTTAAACTTTGAGCCTCTTCCGGAGGGCAAACTGCAGCGCATTGACCACATTCGGCAGCTGCGGAAGATTGGGGAAAAATCGTATGAAATTCAGAAAGACCTGGAAGATGAGCAGAATGCCCAAGTGATTCAAAAGGTGTTTCAGGATACCCATGCCTATTTCCTGACCGCATTCAAAACCTTAAAAACTACCCGGATCCTTAAAAATTTACTCCCGGATGGCTTGGATACCATCATTGAAAAAAGTATGGTTGTCCCCAAACGGCCTACCCCGGACGTGCCCAAATCGCTGAAAACGGTATCCAGGAATCGCTTGAACGGATCTACAGCCGCCGTCCACAAAGCCATGCTGGAAAATCTTCTGGATGCCTATATGCTGTTTGATGCTCAGGGCAGTATTTTAGAAGTCAACGATCTGGCACCTCAAGTATTTGGATGTGATCGGGACGAATTGCTCCGGCAATCCATCTTTGATCTTCTTCCTCAGGAAATTTCCAAATCATTAGCGGCTGATTTACGCAACACCAGTCCAGGTACGGTCAAAAAAATTCTAGGCACCCGGGTTGAAACCACCATTCACGAAGAGGATGACCTCATGGATATCGAATTGACCTTTACAAACAATTACTCAGAGGTCTTCGACACCTATACGGTGCTCATTCGCAATATTTCCAATAAAAAAGACTCCTTAAAAGCCATAGAAGAGGTTAAAGCCAACGCCGAACGAACCGCCAAGGCTAAATCGACTTTCCTCTCTAACATGAGTCATGAGATCCGTACCCCCCTGAATGTAATTTTAGGATTATCGGACATTATATCGAACAGCGATCTCAGTGACGAGACCATTTTGAGAAAAAACCTGGAAGGGATCTCCTTTTCAGCTGAAAATTTATTGACCATCGTAAACGATATTCTTGATTTCTCTAAGATTGAGGCCGGTAAACTGAGCATACAGGAGATGGACTTTAATCTCCAAAAAGCCATTGACAATCTGGCCAATGGATTTGGGATCAAGGCCCGTGAAAAAGGGCTGACGCTTAAGTCAAATGTCGCTGAAGATATTCCTGAGGTAGTTATTGGTGACCAATACCGCATCAATCAGATTTTAGTCAATCTGGTGGGCAACGCCATTAAATTTACCAAAGAAGGAAGTATATCGGTTAATGTGCGTAAAAAGAAAGAAGATGGAGACCAAATTCATCTTGAATTTGAGGTATCGGATACTGGAATTGGCATTCCGCGTGACCAATTAGAACGAATTTTTGAGAGCTTCTATCAGGTGGAACATCCTGAAAGCGCAAAAATTAAAGGAACCGGACTTGGTCTGGCGATCACTAAAGAGTTGATCGCTTTACAGGGAGGCAGCCTGGAAGCGAATAGCACCGTTGGCCAAGGCTCCGCCTTTTGTTTCACCCTACCCTTGAAGAAAAGCAAGCTCAAAGCGGTAGACACCAACAAGACCGTCAGTGGCCGAAAGGATGAAGAATTGAGAGGACTGCGTATACTCGTGGCCGAAGACAACAACATGAACCAATTCTACATCAAACAACTCTTGAACAAATTGGAGATCATCGTAGACATTGCCGAAAACGGGAAGGAGGCCGTAGAAATGTTTGAAAAGGCTGATAAGCAATACGACCTGGTACTCATGGATATGCACATGCCGATCATGAACGGTTTGGAAGCCGTAGAACACATCCGAAAATCAAATCGGAATACCATGAAGAAGATTCCAATCGTAGCTTGTTCTGCTGATGTGTTTCCGGAAGCACGGAAAAAAGCCGTAAAAGCAGGAATTGATTTCTACCTGACCAAGCCCCTTAGCGAAGAATCGTTAAAAGAAGTCTTATTCTGGTTGATCGGTAACGAATTGGAAGAGCCTTCATTCTCGCTGACCCAAAATCCTAAGTACAGTCTGGAAGAGGGTGTAGAGAAAAGCACAACGCTCGACATGAATCTGTTGAACGAGACTTTTGATCACGACGAAGAATTTATCATTTCGCTACTCGAGGTTTTTGTCAAGGATACTCCTGACGACTATACGAGTTTGCGCCACTGTATCGACCGCGAATTTCATTCTCGAGCCACTGCCCTGGCCCATAAGATGAAATCGAGCTTTATGAATTTAGGACTGACCCAACACGGCTACCATCTCCAGAAAATGGAGCAATTATTAGCTCAGGGAAAACGTCTTGATGAAGTAAAGCAACACCTGGAGGCCTTTGGAGCTATTTATTCTAAAGCCCTACTTGAAGTGAATGTAACCCTTATTGATCTCAAACATAAATAAGACTTCGCCACATCAGCTCCTGGGATGTGCAGGAATCTAAATAATAATGAATGACTCCAAGAGCAGCAGCCTAATCCTGTTGCGTAACAAAAGTTGACCTAAGCAGACTGATAAGGTGCTGCTTTCCTGAATCTTAAGTTTTATTCAAATCTAAATGTTAAAATTTTAAGATTTCTGTAACCATAAGGTTCCTTTTTACGTATAACCAGTACAACCAAGTATTGACCCCAACACCCAACACCGATGAGACAACTTAAAATCACCAAACAGGTCACCAATAGGGAGACCGCATCACTTGACAAGTATTTACAGGAAATTGGTCGTGTAGACCTCATTACCGCAGACGAGGAAGTAGAACTGGCCCAGCGAATCAAGGCCGGAGATGTTACGGCTCTTGAAAAATTAACCAAGGCCAATCTGCGCTTTGTAGTCTCTGTGGCTAAGCAGTATCAAAACCAGGGCCTAACCCTGCCTGATTTGATTAACGAAGGCAATCTTGGTCTTATTAAGGCCGCAAAGCGATTTGATGAAACCCGTGGGTTTAAATTCATTTCCTATGCCGTATGGTGGATACGCCAATCCATCTTACAAGCGCTGGCAGAACAATCTCGTATTGTTCGATTACCGCTCAACAAGATTGGATCCATCAACAAGATCAATAAGACCTATGCTTTTTTGGAACAAGCCAATGAGCGCCCGCCCAGTCCGGAAGAAATTGCTAAAGAACTCGATATGAGCATTGCTGATGTGAAAGAGTCTTTAAAGAACTCCGGCCGCCACGTAAGCATGGATGCCCCCCTGATCGAAGGCGAAGATTCCAACCTCTACGATGTATTGCGTTTTGGAGAATCTCCCAATCCGGATAAAGAACTCATTGTAGAATCACTACGCACCGAAATTGAGCGCGCCCTGGAAACACTTACCTCACGAGAAGCCGATGTGATCCGACTCTACTTTGGACTGGGTGATCATCATCCCATGACCCTGGAGGAGATTGGAGAAACATTCGACCTCACCCGGGAGCGTGTTCGTCAAATTAAAGAAAAAGCTGTTCGACGTCTTAAGCATACGTCACGCAGTAAAATTTTAAGAACCTATCTGGGATAAGGCTGGAATTTCTGATTTCTTTTAGTTTTCAGAAAAAAAGCGTTATTTTGTGTACCCAGAAAACATTACGATAACAACAGTTCATCATAACTGTTCGTTTTTTGATTGATGAATGAATCCCCGGCTGATTACCGGGGATTTTTCATATAAACCCCTCAAGGAAAAGAATGCTGTTTTAAATGAGCTGCTTTACCTACTTTTGTAAAAAAGTTTCTATTCCATGCCAATAAAACGCATTGCCCCATCCATTCTTGCTGCTGATTTCGCCAACTTGCAACGCGATATTGAAATGGTGAATTCCAGTGAAGCAGACTGGTTCCATATTGATATTATGGATGGCGTTTTTGTTCCGAATATCAGCTTTGGAATGCCGGTACTTCAGGCGATCACCAAGCACGCGACTAAGACGATTGATGTGCACTTGATGATTGTGGATCCGGATCGCTACATTCAAACTTTTGCCGATCTAGGCAGCACCAACCTGACCGTACATGTTGAGGCCTGTACCCATCTGCATCGCACCCTCCAGGCCATCAAGGCTGCCGGCATGAAAGCCGGAGTCGCGGTCAACCCGCATACCTCGGTTGATCTTCTGGAAGATGTGATCAATGACATTGATCTGGTCTGCCTCATGAGTGTCAATCCTGGTTTTGGAGGACAATCCTTTATCAAAAACACCTATAAAAAAATTCACCGCTTGCGCGAAATCATCACCACCAATGACGCTCACACCCTGATCGAGATCGATGGTGGCGTAACTGATCAGAATGCCGAGCAATTGGTCAATGCCGGTGCTGACGTGCTGGTGGCTGGAAGCTTTGTCTTTAAATCTGATGATCCAAAAGCCACG